>DASUSF010000288.1:0-6522 GCA_036375275.1 Geminicoccaceae bacterium
GAGGTCGAACCCGATCAGCTTGATCTCGCGGCGCCGCCGCCCCCGGGCCGCCGGCGCAGCCACATCTACTGCAATCATCACACACCCGTTCCGTGCGATTGATGTTTTGCTTATACAACCTATGGGAGCGGAGGATCAAGCAGAAAAGCGCCGGCCCGTCCCCCCCGCCCTGATGGGGCCCGGACGCCGGTGGGGCAGACCCGATGGTGCGGGGCCGGCTGGCGATCAGGCGGCGCGCACCGAGCCCTCCCGCGCGGACCCGGCATCTGTATCGCGCACGTGCCCGAACATGTAGTTCCGGGTCAGCGGGACCGCGTCCTGACGACGGGCGAGCTGAATCTGGAAGACCATGTGCCCGCCGTGCCGGAAGGCGAGCTCGGAGCCGACCAGATAGAACTCCCACATCCGGCCGAAGCGCGCGTCGTACATGGCCTCGATCCGGGGCCGGTTGGCCTCGAACCGCTGCCGCCAGAGACGGAGCGTCCGAGCGTAGTGCAGACGCAGGATCTCGATGTCGGTGACCCACAGCCCGGCACGCTCGATCGCCGGCAAAACCTCGGAGAGCGCGGGCGCGTAGCCCCCGGGGAAGATGTACTTGCGCATCCAGGGATTGGTCGCGCCCGGGCCGTCGTGGCGCCCTATCGAATGCACCAGCGCGACGCCGTCGTCCTTCAGCAGGCTGCGCAGCCGCTCGAAGAAGCGCCGGTAGTGCCTCACCCCGACGTGCTCGAACATGCCGACCGAGACGATCCGGTCGAAGCGCCCGTCGAGTTCGCGATAGTCGCGAAGCTCGAAACGGACGCGTCCGTCCAGCCCGGCCCGGCGGGCCCGGCGGCGGCTGGCCTCGACCTGGCGTTCGGCGAGGCTGATGCCGAGCACCTCCCCGGCGCCGCTACGGGCCAGGTGCAGGGCGAGCCCGCCCCAGCCGGAGCCGACGTCGAGGACCCGCTGACCGGGGGCGAGCAGAAGCTTGGCCGCGATGTGCCGCTTCTTGTCCTCCTGCGCCTTGTCCAGGTCGTCGTGCGGGCGGGTGAAATAGGCGCACGAGTACTGATGGTCGCGATCGAGGAACAGGTCGTACAGCGTGTCCGACAGATCGTAGTGATGGGCGGCGTTCCGACGGGCCCGCGGCACCGGATTGTACTGGTGCAGGAAGCGGAGCGCGCGCGAGATCAGGCGCCAGCTGGTCCCGACCAGACCACCATGGGCGCGCGCCTGATCGCGGTAGCACAGCGTGAGGAAATCGTAGAGCGTCCCCCGCTCGATGATCAGCCGCCCGTCCATGTAGGCTTCGCCGATGTGGAGGTAGGGGTTGACGGCGAGCCTGCGGGCGGTCGCCGGATCGGTCAGCCGTACCCGGACCTCCTCGGGGCCGCTGCCGATCTCGTGCCGACGCCCGCGCGCGTCGATGATCGTCACGCTTCCGTCGCTGATCACCCTGTCCAGAATCCGAGCGAACATCATGACGACTGCCTCCCCGACTCGTCCTGCCTGCACGTCCCTCCCGCGTGGGGCGTTGCGCCGGGCCAGGTCCCGGCGTCATCCGTGTTTTCAAAGCACGACGAGCGCTGGCGGTTCCACGACCGCCCGGCCGGCATCCGGCTCCGGCCGGAGCCGCGGAGCGTTCCGAGCAGTCGTGGCTCAGTCTAGAGCAAATTCCGACGAGACAGAACCGCATCGAGCCGCGACGTCCTTCCGCTCATCGGAAGAAGATTGCCCTATTTCAATGGATCAGAGCGGATTCCCATCGGAACCGCTTGCATGCGGTTCCGTCATACCGGGATCCGCCCTAGCCGTCCCGGCCGACCTCGGGATTGAGCTGATCGCTGACCAGGGGATCCTTGTAGCGGATCATCGTGTCGAAGTCGGTGCTCGACATCATCCCGGAGCTGGGGTCGACCTTCTGCCGGAACTTCTGCGCGTTGGCCTGGAAATATTCGTCCTGGCTGATCTGCAGATCGGTATCGAGATCGAGGGCGGCGAAGGCCGCGTCCGGATCGGCAAGACCCTCGAGATCGCGAGCGATCTCTTCCCGCGACAGGAGCGCGTCGCCATCCTGATCGAGCGCGCCGAAGCGTCGGGCATAGTAGCCGGCGGCTTCGCGCGCGCTGATGAAGCCGTCGTCGTCGAGATCGCGGGTCGCGGTGCCGGGCACCCCCGGCGCCGGCACCACCGGGGGGACCATGCTCTCCCCGCCCCGCCGCGCCGCCATCTCGAGCTCGGGCTCCGGCGCGGCGCAGGCGGCGCAGAAGGACAGGACGGCGAGCGCGCCGAACCGCCTGGCGGTCAACAGGATCAAGCTCATCGTCTACTCCCCAGCAGGCCGCGGCATGGTACAGGAACGCCCTCCCCGTCCGCGGGTCGCACCGCCGGCAGCACGGCCGGAACGGCGGACGATCGAAGCGTGAGGCAGGAGGCCCGACCGCCCCTGTCAAACGCCAGCTGCGCACCGCAGGTCAAGCGCGGCGTGGTCGAGGAGTCCTTCCATGACCGTCTTCTTCACCGCCGACACCCACTTCGGACATGGCGGCGCGCTCGGCCTGTACCGCCGGCCGTTCGAGAGTGTCGCCGCGATGGACCGGGCGCTGATCGAGCGCTGGAACGCGGTGGTCCGGCCCTCGGATCTGGTCTGGCATCTCGGCGACTTGGTGGTGCGCCCGAAGCCCGGCCGCGTTGACCAGCTCCTCGACCGCCTGGCCGGCGAGAAGCACCTGATCCTCGGCAACAACGACGGCCACCAGACGGCCACCGCCGGAGGCTGGGCGAGCGTGCGCGCCTACGCGGAGACGACGGTCGACGACGTCGCGCTGGTCCTCTGTCACTACCCGTTCCGGAGCTGGAACCGGCAGGCCAGGGGCGCCTGGAACCTGCACGGCCACAGTCACGGCCGCCTCGCGCCCATGACGCGCCAGGTCGACGTCGGGGTCGACGCCTTCGACTTCCGCCCGGTCACGCTTGCGGAAATCACGGCGCGGCGCCGGGGGCGGCGGCGAGACGGCGCGACCGGCTCGTGACCCTGCGTGAAGCGCAGGAGGGCGGGCTCAGCTCGGGCCGGCGGCCGTCGCGAAGTGCAGCCGCGCATCCGCCTCCTCCAGCACGCATCCCCGGTCCGGGAGGCTCCTGAGCTTGCTGGCCGCTGCGAAATCCAGCGCCGGTCCGGGCGACCCCGGTCGGCTCCAGGCCGCGGCCGCGAATCCGGAGCCGGGGTCCGGCAGATCCTGCCCGGGCACCTGCGCCGCCAGTCGTGGCAGTGGCCCGGCGTACGAGGTCGGGCCGGCCGATGCCTGGAGGCCGGTGCCGGCGAGGAGGAGCACGCCGGTCCAGATAGCCATGCCGCCCTGCATGTGATCGCTCCGCTTGGGGTCGCTCTTTTTCGTGGGTCCGAGCGTATCCCGACGCGGCGCCGGCAAGTGTCGACCGCTTCACTCCCCGCGGGACAATCGGTGCGTCGTTGACTGGTCAGGAGACGCGGCCGTGGCTACCGTCGGCGGGTCGGGGGATGGAGGCGAACGGTCATGCAGTGGCTGATCATCGCGCGCGACGGCACGGATCCGGAGGCGCCGGCCCGGCGGCAGGCGGCCCGCCCGAAGCATCTCGAGAATGCCGCGCGCCTGCAGGCGGAGGGCCACCTCCTGATCGGCGGCGCGCTCACCGACGACGCCGGGGTCATGACCGGCTCGGCGTGCGTCGCCCAGTTCGCGAGCCGGGACGCCCTCGAAGGGTGGCTGCGGACCGATCCCTACGTCACCGGCGGGGTCTGGCAGGACATCCAGATCATCCCGTACCGCGTGGCGCCGCACTACGCCTTCCCGCCGTGCCCGAGCGATGCCGATGCCGACTGATCCGCTGCTCGTGCTGCGCAACGCGAGCGTGCTCGCGCCCGAGCCGCTGGGCGCGCGGGATCTCGTCCTGGCAGCCGGGCGGATCCTGGCCGTCGCGGCTCCGGGGGTCGACGTCGGCGGCCTGGACGCCCGGGTGATCGACCTCGCCGGGCGGAGCGTGGCGCCGGGCTTCGTCGACAACCACGTCCACGTGCTCGGTGGCGGCGGCGGGCTCGGCTTCTCGAGCCGGGCGCCGGAGCTCCAGACCAGCCAGCTGACGCGGGTCGGGATCACGACCGTGGTCGGCATGCTCGGGTTCGACGCCACCACCCGGGACATGCGCGCCCTGGTCGCAAAGACCAAGGCATTCCGGGAGGACGGGATCAGCGCCTACGCGCTGACCGGCGCCACGCTCGAGCATCCCGTGCCGACGCTGACCGGCCGGATCCGGGACGACGTCGCCTTCGTCGACGAGATCGTCGGGGTCGGCGAGGTCTCGGTCTCGGAGCTCGGCTATGCGTACGACTCCAACGGGCCGGGGGCGCAGTACATCCTGGAGGCAGCCACGGAAGCGCTGCTCGCCGGGCGCCTGGCGCGGAAGCGCGGCATCCTCTGCCTGCAGGTGCCACCGTATCGCGGCGACTGCCTGAAGCCGCTGATGGCGGCGCTCGATCGCAGCGGCTTCCCGATCACCCAGCTCCTGCCCAGCCACGTCAACCAGACCGACGCCTACATGGCGGACGCGGTCGCCTGGGCGAAGCGCGGCGGGGTGGTCGACGTCGGCGCCAACTACAGCCCGGACAACCATTTCGAGCACGCCACCCGCCCGGCGCGGGCGGTGCTCGAGCTGATCCGGGCGGGGGTGAAGCCGGACACGATCCTGATCAGCTCGGACGGCAACGGCGCGCCGCCCAGCGAGGAGCGGCGGGAGGGCCAGCCCGCGCGCGCCAACTACATGCCGCTCGCCGCACTCTACGGCGTGGTCCGCGAGCTGATCACCGAACACGAGGTGCCGCCCGCCGATGCCCTCGCCTGCATCACGCGCAATCCCGCCGATGCGCTCGGGCTCGCGCGCAAGGGGCGGATCGGCACGGGTCGCGACGCCGACCTCGTGGTCCTGGACGGCGACTGGCGGATCGACTGCGTGATCGCCGGCGGCCGGGTCATGGTCGAGGGCGGCCGACCGGTCGTCCGCGGCATGTTCGACCAGACGATCCTCGACCAGATGGCCTGACTGCCCGACAGGGCCGAACGACGATGGAGCTTCCCCGATGACCGAGCCGTGCGATCTTTCCGCCGTCGAGGCGCGGCGCCTGATCGGGAACAGGGCGCTGTCGCCGGTCGAGCTGCTGGGCTCCTGCCGGGCCCGCATCGAGCGCGTCAACGGCAAGGTCAACGCCTTCGTCACCCTGGGCTGGGAGCGGGCGGAGGCGGAAGCCAGGGCGGCGGAGGGGGCGGTCATGGCCGGCGCACCGCTGGGCCTGCTGCACGGGCTGCCGCTCGGGGTCAAGGACCTAGCGGTCACCGGCGGCATGCGCACCACCTTCGCCTCGCCCCAATTCGCGGATTGGGTGCCCGAGACGGACGAGCGCCAGGTCGCGGCGTGCCGCGCCGCCGGCGCGATCGTGGTCGGCAAGACCAACACCCCCGAGTTCGGCGCCGGCGCCAACACCGTGAACGCGGTTTTCGGCGCGACCGGCAATCCGTTCGACCTCGACAAGACGGCGGGCGGCTCGTCGGGCGGCTCGGCGGCCGCCCTCGCCGCCGGCATGGTGCCGCTCGCTACCGGCTCCGACATGGGTGGCAGCCTCCGCAACCCGGCAGCCTACTGCGGCATCACCGGCTTCCGTCCGTCACCCGGGCTGGTGCCGAGCGAGCTCCGCCTGCACGGCTACTCGCCCCTCGGGGTCAACGGGCCGATGGGCCGGGACGTCGCCGACACGACGCTCCTGTTCCGGGCCATGGCGGGCTTCGATCCGCGCGACCCGCTCTCGATCCCTGGCACGGCGCCCGGTGCGGCAGCCGGCGCGGCGCCTGTCGACCTCGCTTCGCTCCGGGTGGTGATCAGCGAGGACCTCGGCTTCGCCCCGGTCTCGAGGCAGATCAGGCAGACCTTTCGGGAGGCCGTCGCCCGGTTCGAGGGCGTGGTCGGCCGGGTGGAGCGCCGCGACCCCGACATGACCGGCGCCGACGAGGCGTTCGAGGGGACGCGCTGCCTAGCCTTCCTCGCCGCGCACCACGAGACCTACGTGCACCGGCGGGACGTGCTCGGCCCCAACCTGATCGCCAACCTGGAGCAGGCGATGGCGATGACCGCCGCCGACGCCGCGCGTGCGCTCAAGCTCCAGACCGAGGTCTACCGGCGGTTCCAGACGTTCATGACCGGCGTGGACGTCCTGATCTGTCCGGCCATGGCGGTGACGCCCTTCCCGCACCGCCAGCTCTACGTCGACGAGATCGACGGCGTGAAGCTCCGGACCTACTTCCACTGGCTGGCGCTGGCCTATGGCCTCACGCTCACCACGAGCCCGGTCGCGTGCATCCCCTGCGGCCGCGATCCCGAAGGCATGCCGTTCGGCATCCAGGTCTGCGGGCCGCGGCTCGCCGACGACCGGACCCTGGCGATCGCGGCGGCGCTCGAAGCGCACCTCCAGACCATTCCCGACCTCGCCCGCCCGCTCCCGGACCTCACCGCGCTCAG
>DASUSF010000289.1:0-4701 GCA_036375275.1 Geminicoccaceae bacterium
GGCGGCTCGGCAGGGAGATCGAGAAGGCCGCCGGCGAGGTCCGCCGCTTCGACCAGAAGCTCGCCAACCCGAAGTTCGTCGACCGCGCGCCGCCGGACGTGGTCGAGGAGCAGCGGGCGCGTCGCGCCGAAGCCGTGGCGATGCGCGAGCGCCTCGAGGCCGCCCTCACCCGGATCGCCGGCTGATCGGCGCAATGCTGGACTGCTTCACCACCAGCGGCGAGCGCGCGCGGCCGCTGCACGTGATCGCGGCCGCGGCGGCCGGACCCTGGCTCGAGGGACGACCGGCGCGCTGGCGCGCCTGGCTCGAGGGGATCGGCTACCGGGCGCAGCCCGGCAACGGCGCCCTCCTGCCCGGGCCGGACGGCGCGCCCGAGGCGGCCCTCCTGGTGGTCGGCGAGCGCCCCTCGCCGTTCGACGTCGCCGCCGCCTACGCGCGCCTGCCGGACGGCGACTGGCGAATCGAGACGGAAGGCGCGATCGAGCCCGCCGTCGCGGCGCTCGGCTGGGCGCTCGGCAGCTACCGCTTCGACCGCTACCGCAAGGTCGAGCCGGTCGTCCGGCGCCTGACCCTGGCGGGTGGTGCGGAGAGCCGGACCGCGACCATTGCCGCGGAAGCAGTGTTCCTCGCCCGCGACCTGATCAACACGCCCGCGAGCGACCTCGGGCCGGCCGAGCTGGCGGTCGCCGTGGAGGAGGTCGCCGGCCGATACGGGGCGTCGGTCCGGACGCTGGTCGGCGAGGACCTCCTGGAGCAGGGCTATCCGGCCGTGTTCGCGGTCGGGCACGGCAGCCCGCGGACGCCTCGGGTGATCGACCTCGCCTTCGGCGACGCCCAGGCGCCGCAGGTGACGCTGGTCGGCAAGGGCGTGTGCTTCGACACCGGCGGCCTCGACATCAAGCCCGCCGCCAACATGCTGCTCATGAAGAAGGACATGGGCGGCGCCGCCGTCGCCCTCGCCCTCGCCCAGGCGGTGATGGCGCTCGACCTGCCGGTGCGGCTGCGGCTTCTGATCGGCGCCGTCGAGAACAGCATCTCGGGCACGTCGTTCCGGCCGGGCGACGTGATCCGGACCCGGAAGGGGCTCACGGTCGAGGTCGGGAACACCGACGCCGAGGGCCGGGTGGTGCTCGCCGACCTGCTCGCCGAGGCGGATGCCGGCCGGCCGGACCTGATCATCGACTGCGCGACGCTCACCGGGGCGGCGCGGGTCGCCCTCGGGCCGGACCTTCCGGCGCTGTTCACGCCGGACGACGCGCTGGCCGAGGATCTCCTCGCCGCCGGCCGGGGGGCCTTCGACCCCCTCTGGCGCCTGCCGCTGCACGAGCCCTACCGCGAGATGATCGAAAGCAAGGTCGCGGACATCGACAACGCCGGCAAGGGCGGGCTCGCCGGCGCGATCACCGCGGCGCTGTTCCTCAAGAGCTTCGTCAGCGAGACCGGAGCCTGGGCCCATCTCGACATCTACGGCTGGAGCCAGAGCGACCGCCCGGGGCGTCCGAAGGGCGGCGAGGCCAGCGCGCTGCGGGCGCTGATCGCCTTCCTCGAGCGCCGCTTCGCGGCCTGAGCCCGGAGCCGTGTCGACCGCTCGCACCCGTCTCGCCGCGCGCGGCGACTACCGGGCGTTCTATCCGGTGCCGACCCGCTGGATGGACAACGACGTCTACGGCCACGTCAACAACGTCCACTACTACAGCTATTTCGACACCGCGATCGCGCACTTCCTGATCCGGGAGGGCGGCCTGGACCCGTGGCGCGACCCGGTGATCGGCTACTGCGTCGAGAGCAGCTGCCGGTTCGACGCCGGGCTGCGGTTCCCCGACCCGGTCACGGCCGGCCTCCGGGTGCACAAGCTCGGCCGGTCGAGCTGCGTCTACCTGATCGGCATCTTCCGGGGCGACGAGGAGGTGGCGGCCGCGACCGGCGACTTCGTCCACGTGTTCGTCGACCGCGCCAGCGAGCGGCCCGTCGCGATCCCGGCGGCGATCCGGGCCGCGCTCGAGCGCCTGCACGATCCGGCTTGAGCCGTCTCCAGCGATCTCCACTTGTCGGGCCCGAAGCCCGACGCGTAGCTTCGCGGAGGGGAAGGGAGAAACGGTTGCCCGACGTTCCGACCAGGATCAGGATCAATCTCGTGGCGCGCGAGTTCGAGGTCGAGGGCAGCGAGGCGTTCGTCCGCGGCTGGGCCGAGCGCTTCAGCAGCCTGCTCGACCGGCTCGACGATCCAAGGGCGCCGGAGCCGGGCGAGACCGCGCGGGTCGAGCCGCCGCCCGAGGGGCTGAGCTTCGGCGAGCTGCTGCACCGCCTGCCACGCACGGTCACCGACGTGGACCGGATCCTGGTGGCCGGCCACTTCGCCCAGTCGCAGCGTGCTGATCGTTCCTTCTCCACCGGGGAAGCCAACGCCCTGCTCGCCGATCAGGGCGTGAAGATCGGGAACCCCTCCCAATGCGTGAAGCAGAACCTGGTCGCGCGACGGATCTTCAAGCACGAGGGCCGCTACCGGGTGGCCCAGCAGGGCATGGACCAGCTTCGCCATCTGCTCGGCAGCGACCGGATCGGGTGAGCGATCCATGACCGCGCCCGACGAGACCGCGCGCGCGGACATGAGCGAGGCCCGCCGCCACCTGGTCGAGCAGGTCGAGAGCGAGGTCAGGCGGTTCGGGGACGGCGCCGGCAACGACCGGCTCGATCCGGCGGTCCGCGAGGCGCTGCTCCGGGTGCCGCGCGAGGCCTTCGTGCCGGAGCGCATGCGTCACCTCGCCTACGCCAACCGTCCGCTCCCGATCGGCCACGGCCAGACCATCTCGCAGCCGCTGGTGGTGGCGCTGATGACCCATCACCTGGGGCTGCGGCCGGGCGCGCGCGTCCTCGACGTCGGCACCGGGTCCGGCTACCAGACCGCGGTCCTGGCCGAGCTCGCGGACGAGGTGGTGACGGTCGAGATCGTCGAGCCGCTCGCGCTCGCGGCGCGGGAGGCGCTCGAGAAGCTCGGCTACGGCAACGTCACGTTCCGGATCGGCGACGGCGTCGTGGTGGCGCGCGACCTCGGGCCGTTCGACGGGGTGCTGGTCGCGGCGGCGGCGGACCGGGTGCCGGAAGCGCTGGTCGAGCAGCTCGCCCCGGACGGGCGCCTGGTGGTCCCGGTCGGGGTCCGCCCGGACGCCCAGGACCTGATGCTGATCACCAAGGGCCAGGACGGCTCGCTCCGGCGTCGCTCGCTGTTTCCGGTCTCTTTCGTGCCGCTCACCGGCGGGCGCCACCCCTGAAGGCGCTGCCGGCGCTTGATCCGGCCGCTGGCGCGGGTTATGTCTGGGGTATGTGCGGGGCGATCCTCATGCGGCGGACGCTGCGAATTACGGGCCCGGCCTCCTCGCGAGGCCGGGAACGGGTTCGTTCGTCCACGCTCCCTCATGAGGCTCGCCATGTCTGCTCCGGTCGCTGAACGCGTCGACTGCTTTTCGGTCTTCTCGACCGCCGATCCCTCCGCCCTTCCCAGGATCTTCGAGGTCTTCAGCCTGTTCGGCCTCGTGCCGGCGCGCTGCCACGCCGCGCGGCACGATGACGACCCCGAGCAGCTGGTGGTCGACCTCCAGGTCGACGGCCTGCCCGAGGGCGAGGCGCTCCGGCTCACCAAGCGGCTCGGGCGCGTGGTCACCGTGACCCGGGTGCTGTGGTCGGAGCGTCGAAGGTCGACGATCGCCGCCTGAGCAGCGCTTTGCCCGGCGCCCCGGCGGGCCTACATTGATCGTATGACCGACACCACGAGGCCGGCGATCCTGGGTGCGGCGTTCGGCGCGGCGGCGTTGAGCTGGCTGACGCCGGCGCCGGCCGCGGCGGTCGTCTGCCCCTCGGTGTTCGTCCCGGAGGGCTATGTCTCGACCTGCCTGGAGCCTTCGGACGAGCCCTGGCGGCTCGAGGTCAAGGCCGAGGCTCCGGCGCTCGGCGAGATCACCAAGCTCACCGCCCGACCGATCGACGAGCCGGTCGAGGATCCGTTCTCCTGGCTCCAGGAGCAGCTCGTGCTCGACCTCAACGGCTTCCGGTATCTGCTGCAGGATCTGCTCGAAAATCCCTCCAGCCCCTTCGCGGGCCTCCTGTCGCCGGAGCTGTACGAGCGCTGGATCGACCAGCTCGGGCTGCTCGGGCATCTGCCGCTCCGGGGCTGCAGCCATCCCTTCCAGCTGGCCGACAAGGACGTCTGGCAGATCGACTGCCGCTGGTCGGTCGGCCCGCTCGAGCAGCTGGCGCGCCTGCAGCTCGTGGATGCCGCGACCGATCCCTACCTGATCACCATCTGGACGAGCGACGAGAAGCGCCAGCGCCACCTCCAGGCGATCGCCAACTCCCTGGAGTGGCGTGCCTGACCCCGGGAGAGGAAAGCATGTCATCACCTCTGCAGGCCGTTCCCGCGACCGGCGCTCATAGGACCTCGGAACTCGGGCGGTTCAAATGGGACGATCCGTTCCTGTTCGATTCCCAGCTCACGGACGAGGAGCGGTTGATCCGGGATTCGGTGCGCGAGTTCGCCGACAGCCAGCTCATGCCCCGGATCACCGAGGCGTTCCGCCACGAGACGGTCGACCGGGAGATCTTCAAGGAGTTCGGCAGCCTCGGCCTGCTCGGCCCGACCATCGACGGCTACGGCTGCGCCGGGACCAGCTACGTCGGCTACGGGCTGATCGCGCGCGAGGTCGAGCG
>DASUSF010000290.1:0-5879 GCA_036375275.1 Geminicoccaceae bacterium
CCTGGCTGGCGAGCCAGGCCTTGACCCGCTTGGCGTGGTGGACCTTCAGGTTGTCGACGATCAAGAACACCTTCTGCTCGCCGTCCTTGGTCAGGCGGCGAAGAAAGGCGATGAGGAGCATGCATCGTTGCGCCTCATCTAGCGCGATGAAGATCGGGCAGCGTTAACCTCCAGCTCGTCCAAAGCCTTATCCGGACGACGATCGCCAGACGGCGATCGCGTCTAATCGGATGCTGCGCTAGGCGCATCAGCGCGCTTCGGTCGGGACCAGCTTCCACAGCTTGCCGGTCTGGCCGACCGGGATGCCTTGGGCGGTGGTCAGGAGGTAGAGCTCGCCCTCGGCATCCTCGCCCAGCGTGTGCAGGCGCTGGTCGACCTGGATCAGGGGCAGGGGACCCCAAAGCGCGTCCCAGGAGGACGGCGGCGTGGCGACGAACACCTGCCCGGATGGCCTCTCCAGGACCGTGCTGAAGTCGCCGAAGACCATCCGGCCGTACAGGTCGGGGAGCGCCGAGCCCCGGTAGATGAAGCCGCCGACGGTCGCCGTGCCCATCGGCTCCGCCCGGACCCTCGCTTCGGCGCGCTTGACCGACCAGTTCGGGTACTCGACGACCGGCGCCTGGATCGCTTCGCCGAGCGGGCCGTGGCGCGGGCATTCGTCCGGCGGGTCGAACGCGCGCGCCCGGTCGTAGCAGTGGGTGCCCTCGCGGATCGCCCAGCCGTAGTTGCCGGGCCGGTCGACCAGGTAGATCGTCTCCCAGAACGATTCGGCCGTCCCGGAGACGAACAGGTCGCCGTTGCCGATCCGGTCGAACGCGATCCGGAACGGGTTGCGGAAGCCCCAGGCCCAGATCTCGGGGCGGCCGACCTCGCCGTCCTGGAAGGGGTTGGTCGGGGGGATCGCATAGCCGGGATGCCCCGAATCCACGTCGAGCCGGAGGATCTTGCCGTAGAGCAGGCGGAGGTCCTGGGCGTAGCGGTCGTAGTGGTGGAAGCGCTCGGGGATCGTGAACGGGTCCTCGGGGATCGCCTCGATGTGCCGGTTCGGATCGTCGGTTGCGGCCGGCGGCGGGACGTAGATGTCCGGCACGCCGTGGACCCCACCGCCGTCGCCGAACCCCACGTAGAGGTAGCCGTCGGGGCCGAAGGCGAGCCCGCCGCCGTTGTGCTTCCGGTTGACCCAGTCGAGCTCGAGGAGGACGCGCTCGGAGCCCGGCTCGGCGCGGTTCGGGTCATCGTTCGAGACCCGGAATTCGGACAGCCGCCGGGTGTAGGCGGTCTTGCCGGTGAAGGTCGATCCGGGCCGGAGCTTCGAGCTGTAGTTCACGTAGAACCGGCCGTTCTCGGCGAAGTTCGGGTGGAACGCGAGGCCGAGCAGGCCCCGCTCGTCGAAGCCCTGCTCGAGCGTGACCATCCGGTCCCGGAGATCCAGGAACGGCGCTTCCAGGCGCGCGCCGTCGGCATCGATGACGTAGACCTCGCCCGCCTGCTCGCCGACGAAGCGGCGCCCGCTGCCGTCGTCCGGCGCAACCAGGAACACCGGCGCGTTGAAGCCTTCGGCCACCAGCTCCAGCGCCACTTCCGGTAGCGGCGCACGAGCATTGGCAGCGCTCATCTGCCCCATAGCGCCGAACGCCATGGCCATCGCAGCCAAAAGAGCGCGCATCGTCTTCCTTTCCGATCTCGATCCGCCGAGCCCGACGACCGCCGGCGCGGTTGGCGCGGCTACTCGACCCGGACCGCCACCTTGACGTTGCCCCGGACCGCGCGCGAATAGGGACAGATCCCCTCGTGCGCGGCCCGGGCGAGCGCCTCGGCCTCGGCGCGATCGACACCGTCCAGGTCGACCGCGAGCGCGATTTCGAGGTGGAAGAAGCCGTCCTCGCGCCGGCCGATGCCGACCGTGGCGGTGACCGAAGACCCGGCGAGCTTCACCTTGCGTTCCCGGGCCGCGCGCAGGATCGCGTTCTCGAAGCAGGCGGCGTAGCCGGCGGCGAACAGCTGCTCGGGGTTGGTCGTCCCAGGCCGACCGGGCCCGCCCAGCTCCTTCGGCATCGAGAGCGGCAGGTCGAGGACCCCGTCCTTGGAGCGGACGTGGCCTTGGCGCCCGCCGGATGAGGTCACGGTCGTCGTGTATTGAGCGTTCATGAGTGCTCCTGCTTGCGGTCCTCGTCGCGCGAACAGCTACGGCCGACGGCGGCGCTGCTCGGCCTCGTCCCAGGCGGTGAGCGGCTGGTAGTCCGGGACGAACCCGAGCCCCTTCCTGGCGTCCGACGAGACGACGGTCTGCGAGGTGACCACGTCGACCACCGCCGGGGCATTCTCGAGAGCACGCGCGAGCGCGCCGGCGAGGTCGTCCGGGTCCTCGACCCGCTCGCCGTGGGCGCCGAGCGCCCGCGCCATGGCGGCGTAGTCGGAGTGGCGGAGGGTGGTCCCGACCACCCGGCCGCCGTAGTTCATCTCCTGGTCCAGGCGCTCGATGTTCCAGGCAGCGTTGTTGGAGACGACGAACACCGCCTTGGCGCCGTGCCGGACGGCGGTGTCGATCTCCATCGCATTGATGCCGAAGGCGCCGTCGCCGTTGACCCCGATCACCTGGCGCTCCGGGTGAGCGAGCGCGGCGGCGACGGCGAACGGCACGCCGACGCCGAGGCAGCCGAAGGCACCGGCGTCCATGTAGGTCCGGGCCTCCAGCCCGACCCGGGCGAAGCTCAGGAGGTCGCCGCCATCGGCGATGGCGATGTAGTCGGGGTCGGCCACTTCGCGAATCGCCTCGAAGATCTGCGCCGGATGGACCTTGCCGTCGTCCCCGCGCTTGGGCGCCGCCTTCCTCGCCTCCGGGGCGGACCGCTCGAGATGGCGCTTGCGGAGGTTCTGGGTCCACTCCGTATCCACCGCGGGCTTCCGGTTGCCGCACGCCGCGACCAGGGCATCGAGCGCGAGCGCGGGCGTCGCCAGGAGCTCGGGCGTGCCCCGGCGGTTGTCGACCAGCTCGCCCGCGGTGTCGGCGATGCGGAGGAAGCGCGCGTTCGGGAACACCGCCGGCGAGCCGTAGCCCATCTGGTAGTCGAGCTTCCGGCCGATCACCAGGACCACGTCCGCCTCCGTCATCGCGACCCCGCGCATCGCGCCGACGAGCGAGGGGTGGCCGGCCGGGACGAGGCCGCGGCTCTCCTGGGTGTCGAGGTAGACGGCACCGCTCACGTCGAGAAACTGGACCAGCTCATGGGCCGCGCCGCGCGCCCCGCGGCCGGTCACGACCAGCGGCCGCTTCGCGCTCCACAGCACCTCGACGGCTGCCGCGACCGCCTCGGGGTCGGGCACGATCCGGCGCGGCGGCTTCGGCTGCAGCCACTCGTCCAGAACCAGCTGCGGCGGGACGTGCGTCCTGAGCACGTCGGTCGGGATCTCGAGGTAGACGGGCCCGGGCTCGCCGAGGTCGCCCAAGGCGCGCGCGACCGCCTCGTCGAGCTCCCGGATCACCTGTTCGGCGACCCGGGCAGTGCGCGCCTGACGGGTCACCGGCCGGAGGATGTCGACGTGCGGGATGTCCTGGAGCGGCCCCATGTTGGCCTGGGGGCGCGAGGTGCAGCCGCCGATCAGAAGCACTGGCGCGCGCGCCAGCGAGGCATTGGCGATCGCGGTGACGCAGTTGGTGACGCCTGGCCCCGCGGTCGCCATGGCGACCCCGAGCGTGCTCGTGAGCTCGGCGTGGGCGTGCGCCATGTGCACGGCCGCGCCCTCGTCCCGGACGTCGACGATGCGGATGCCGAGACGGGCGACGTGGTCCCAGATCGGCTGGATGTGGCCGCCCTGCAGGCCGAAGATGCGGTCGACGCCGCGCGCCTGGAGAAAGCGCGCGATCCATGCGGCGCACGCCTGCTCGTCCTGGTTCAAGTCGTTGACCGGCGCCGCCATTGGCTTCACTCCCTCGGTTCGTCGGGTGGGGTGGGATCAGTCGCCTGCCCGGGTCGCGAGCATGGCCCGGAGCTCGCGATGCAGGATCTTGCCGGTCGCGGTCCGCGGCATGTCCTCTTCGCGCATGAAGGAGAGCGAGCGCGGGCGCTTGTAGCCGGCGACCCGTGACCGGCAGAAGTCGAGCAGCTCGGCTTCGTCCGCGCTCGCGCCGTCGTGCAGCACGACCACTGCGTGGACCCGCTCGCCCCACTTGTCGTCGGGCAGGCCGATGACGGCGGCGTCCTTCACCTTCGGGCACGCGCAGATCGCCGCCTCCACCTCGGAGGGGTAGATGTTCTCGCCGCCGGAGATGATCATGTTCTTCTTGCGGTCGATCAGGCGGATGTAGCCGTCGCCGTCGCGGACCGCCATGTCGCCGACCGTGCAGTAGTCGCCCCTGAACGCCTCCGCCGTCTTGTCCGGCCGCTTCCAGTAGCCGTCGAAGGTGTAGGCGTTGCAGGAGAAGAGCTCGCCCGGCTCCCCATCCGGCACCTCGGCGCCGTCATCGTCGAGCATCCGGATCGGGGCGGAGCCGACGCACTCGCGGCCGACCGTGCCGAGGTGGGTGAACTGCTCGTCCGGGTGGAGCATCGTGACCCAGCCCGCCTCGCTCGAGCCGTACAGCTCGAACAGGCCGGAGTTCGGGAACATCTCCATGACCGCGCGCTTGGTCTCGGCGCGGGCCGGTGCGGACGAGATCATGAGCTTGGCGACGCGGCCGACGTCGTGCCGGGCGCGCTCGGCCGCCGGCACGTCCAGCATCATGCTGTAGTGCGTGGGGACGAGGGAGGTGAAGGTCGCGCCGCTCTCACCGAGCGCCCGCAGGCAGTGCGCCGGATCGAAGCTCTTGCGGGAATAGATGCTGGTCGTCCCACCGCAGTAGCTGAACGCGCCGAAGAAGTTGACCGAGTTGGCGTGGCACATCGGCATGACCAGGAGCGCGTCGTCGTTGCGGTGGATGCCGAGCTCGATCTCGGTGACCAGAGAGAGCAGCGCCGTGGCCTTATGGCTGCGGATGACGCCCTTCGGGTTGCCGGTGGTGCCCGAGGTGTACATCAGCGTCCAGGGGTCGCCGGGCCCGACCGCCTGGTCGGGCTCGGCATCGCTCGCGTGGGCGAGCAGCTCCTCGTAGCCACGCCAGCCGGCCGGGCAGGTGGCGGCGCCGAAATGGATGTAGTTCTCCGCCGCCATCGAGAGGCTGCCCCGGGCCTCCTCGATCACGCCGTGCAGCCCGTCCTGGGCGATGACCGCGGCCGCCTCGGCGTCCTCGACCACGAAGACGACCTCGGCCGCGACCAGGCGGAAGTTGATCGGCACCACGATCACCCCGGCCTTGGCCGCCGCCGCGTAGATCTCGGCCCACTCGACGCAGTTGTAGGCGAGCACCGCGACCCGATCGCCCTTGGCGAGGCCGAGGCCGGGAAAGGCGTTGGCGAGCCGGCAGGCGCGCCGGTTCCATTCCAGGAACGTCATCGAGCGTTCGAGATCGCGCGCCCCGGTCTTGTCCGGCTGCAGCCGGGCATGCACACCGAGCATCTGCCCGAGCGTCATGAGCTCGTTCATCCTCTTCACCCCCCTAAAGCGTCGACGCGCCCTTCGGGCGCTTGAGGCGCTGCCTGCGCCGTGCGCCCCGTGCCGTTGCAGAACCGCCGTCGAACCGGCCCTCCCTGAAGGCGCTCGAAAGCCGTTCCGCTGCGCCGGTGAAGTGCCGTTCGGCTCGCTCCATCGCCGCCACGGCATCGCCACGGACGACCGCGTCCAGAATGCCTCGATGTTGTCCCCAGATCTCCGGGCCGGGTTCCGCGTACCGAAGCACTTCCCCCATCACCCGGCGAAGGTAGCGCCAGTGCGGCTCGGCGGTATCCGCCAGCAGCGGGTTCCCGGACACGCCGTAGAGGAACCTGTGGAACGCGACGTCGTGG
>DASUSF010000291.1:0-5941 GCA_036375275.1 Geminicoccaceae bacterium
GCCGCCACCGGCGAGATCCGGCTGAGCCCCGAGCAGGACGTCAATGCCATCATCGCCGATGCGCCCGCCGGCGCCCGCTTCGTCCTCGCGGACGGCCTGTACCGCGGCTTCGTGGCACGCGTGAATGACGATCAGGCGTTCGTCGCCGAGGGCCAGGGCGCGGTGCTCGACGGGTCGGTCGTGCTCACCGACTGGGAGCGCGACGGCGGCTTCTGGGTCCACGACCTGCCGCCGGCGCAGCCCAACCCGACCGCGGAGGGCGATCCCGGCTCCTTCGCGCTCCAGCGCGAGGACCTGTTCGCGGACGACCGGCTGCTCCGCCCGGTCGGCAGCACGGGCGAGCTCGACGGGACCACCTGGCACCGGTCCGGCGAT
This sequence comes from Geminicoccaceae bacterium, assembly GCA_036375275.1. Classification (GTDB taxonomy): domain Bacteria; phylum Pseudomonadota; class Alphaproteobacteria; order Geminicoccales; family Geminicoccaceae; genus DASUSF01. Next base: position 376 of record DASUSF010000291.1, read on the forward strand.
CGCGCCTACGTCGCCTTCGATCCCTCGGCGCGGCTGATGGAACTCGGCCTGCTGCCGCACGCCTTCCACGGTCCCGGCGCGAACGTCCTGATCCAGGGCGTCACGGTTCGTCAGTACGCTCCGCCCGGTCAGTTCGCCGCCATCGAGGGGGTCGAGGGGCGGGGCTGGCGGATCGTCGACGTCACTGCCGAGCACAACCACAGCCGCGGCCTCAGCCTCAACCACGGCATGAGGGTCGAGGGCGGCCATTTCAACGACAACGGCCAGCTCGGGATCGGCGGGCCCGGCGACGACGTGGTGATCGAGGGCGCGGAGCTCGCGCGCAACAACTACGCCTCGCACGGCCGCCTCTGGGAAGCCGGCGGGATCAAGATCGTCCAGTCGAAGGGCGTCGTGTTCCGCGGCAACCACGTGCACCACAACGACGGCACGGGGGTCTGGTTCGACTGGGACAACCACGAGATCCTGATCGAGGACAACCTGGTCGAGCTGAACCAGCTGATGGGGATCCAGTACGAGGCGTCGCGCGACGGCCTGATCCGCCGCAACCGGGTGCTCAGGAACGACCAGAGCGGCTACGACGAGGGCTGGTGGGGCGCGGAGGTGCTAATCCAGAACTCGAGGAACGTCGAGGTGATCGACAACGTCATCGCGGTCGAGAACAACACCGGCCTGATGATCATCCAGCAGGACCGGGGCGGCGGCGACTTCGGCGAGCACCTCGCCCAGGGCAACCTGATCGAAGGCAACCTGTTCGTGCACCTGACGCCGGGGCGTCAGCACGGGCTGTTCGCCGACCACAAGCCGGACGAGGCCAGCGGCAACGTCTTCGCCCGGAACCGCTACATCGTCCCGGCAGCCGACGCGGGGCGGCCGCTCTGGCAGCTGCCCGGCGGGCCGCGGGCGCTGCCCGAGGTGCAGGCGCTCGGCTGGGAGCGCGAAGGCGAGGTGGTGCCGGTTGCGGAACCGGCGGCGCATCTGCCGGCGCCCTGAGCTGGCCGGAGAGATCCGGTCGGGTCGGGCGCGGCGGGTGCGGCGCGGAGGCTGGCCACCCCTTCGGGTCCAGCACGGGAGAGGGCGGCAGGAGGCCCGGCGGACAAAGCCGCCCGGGCCGCGGGAGCTCAGATCTCGTCGCGCTCGCGGCGCTTGCGCTGCAGCTTCCGGAACCGGCGAATGGCCTCCGCCTTCTCGCGCGCCCGCCGCTCGGAGGGCTTCTCGTAGTGCCGGCGCATGCGCATTTCCCTGTACAGGCCCTCACGCTGCATCTTCTTCTTCAGGGCTCGCAGCGCCTGATCGACGTTGTTGTCGCGAACCTGGACCTCCACGGGACCTCCTCATCCATGCGTCGAGCAGCGAAAAGGCTGGCCCCATAGGGGACCGGCCACGTCGGACTCCCTAGCATAGCCATACCGCGGGGAAAAGACGCTTCCCGCGTGACGCGCAAGGGGCCCGGGCGACCTCCGGTTCGGCCGAGTCATCCCCAGCTTCGGCCCGGGCCGGGCCTTCCTTCGGTCGACAAACAGGCCTACATCCGTGCCATGGCCATTCTCAAGATCGCCCGCATGGGGCATCCGGTGCTCGCCCGGGTCGCCGAGCCGGTGCCGGACCCGAACGATGCCGAGGTCGGCCGCCTGCTCGACGACATGCTCGAGACCATGGTCGACGCCGAGGGCATCGGGCTCGCGGCGCCCCAGGTCCACCGCCCGCTCCGCGTCATCGTCTTCCTGGATGTCGAGCGGCGCGAGGACACCGGCGCGGCGCGGCCGATCGCCCTGATCAATCCGGAGATCGTGCCGGAAGGCGACGAGGTGGTGCCGGGCTGGGAGGGCTGCCTCTCCATCCCCGGGCTGCGCGGCCTGGTGCCTCGCCACGCCCGGATCCGCTACCGCGGGCTCGACCGGCGTGGCCGAACCGTGGAGCGGGTCGCGGAGGGGCTGCACGCCCGCGTGGTGCAGCACGAGGTCGACCATCTGGACGGCATCCTCTACCCCGAGCGGATGCCCGACCTCCGTCAGCTGGTGTTCGAGAGCGAGCTCCGGCACCTGGTGCAGGAGCCGGAAGAGGAGGTGCCCGAATGACCGGGCGCCCGGCTCGCGACGACCAGCGCGACGCTCTTCTCGAGGCGGCGCTCGCCCACGTCCCGTTCGACGGCTGGAGCGCCCGCTCGCTGTTCGCCGGCGCACGCGATCTGGAGATGGAGCTGGGGCTGGTTCGCCGGCTGTTCCCGCGCGGCGGCGACGACCTGCTCGGCCATCTGGAGGCCTGGGCGGACCGGAAGATGGCGGCGGCGGTGGACGCCGACGAGCTCAGGGACCTGAGGGTGCGGGATCGGATCCGGACCTTGATCGAGGCGCGCCTCGAGATCCTGGAGCCGCACCGGGAGGCGATGCGGCGCGCGGTGGCGGCACGGCTGCTGCCGGCGAACGCGCTGAGCGCGGCCGGGTCGACCTGGCGGACGGCCGACCTGATCTGGTCGCTCGCCGGCGACCGCGCGCGGGACTCCAGCTACGTCACCAAGCGCGCGATCCTGGTCGGCGTCTGGACCGCGACCTTCCTCTACTGGCTCGACGACCGCTCGCTCGACGGCGCGCCGACCCGGGCGTTCCTCGAGCGGCGGATCGACGATGCGCTTCGGATCGGCAAGGTCCGCGCTCGCTTCGACCAGCTGACCGGTCCCTTCGCCCGGCTCAATCCGCTGCGCCGTTGGTGGTGAGCGGCGCGTGATGTCGAGTCCCGTGCCGGCCTGACGCGCTTCCGCCTGCGGACAGAAGCCGCCGCGGTGCAGCGTGAATCATTGCGCATCAGAGTGCTTAATTCGCTTGCGGGCTGCATCGACCATAGGTAGAGTGCATCTCGGTTCATCACTGTGATGCAGTGCTTGGGAGGAACCAAAAACGTGCGGGCCAGGCGGGGGAAGCTGGCGACACGGGTCACGGTCAGCGTGGACGAGCGGGACTACGAGCACCTGGTCGCGCTGGCCAATGAGCACCGGGTCTCCCTTGCCTGGCTCGTGCGATACGCGGTCGCCGATTTCCTCGAGCGCTACCGCCAGGATCAGCTGGAGCTGCCGCTCGAGCTGACCCGTCGCTGACGCCGGAAACGCTCGGCTCCCGACGACCCGAGATGTCTCCGATGAGGTGGAACCACCTTCCGGTCGAGACAGGCGCCATCGTAAGAAACGGCTCCATCTCGACGGTGTAGAGCATCGTTATCGCGTAGAACCGTTCACGCGAGCGGCCCTACTTGAGCGGATGATCTCTAGCCTCACCAGCTGCTTGCCGAGGTTCCTGCTGGTCAGGAGGCGGAGAAACGCCTCCGGCATCCGCTCGATGCCCTCGAGCACGTCCTCCCGATGGCGCAGCCGCCCGCTGTCGGCCCAGAGCGCGAGCTGCTGGCGCCCTTCCTCGTAGCGCCCCGCGTAGTCGAACAGCAGGAAGCCGCGCACGTGCGCCCGGGTCACCAGGATCTTCCTGAGGTGGCGGAGGCCGACGTCCGGGCGGTCGAACCGGTCGGCGAGCGCGACCGTGCCGCAGACGATCACCCGCGCGTGGGCCGCGAGGTTGGCCATGACGGCGTCGTGGATTGGGCCGGCCGTGTTGTCGAAGAAGACGTCGACGCCGTCCGGACAGGCCGCGTGCACCGCCGCCTCGAGGTCCGGCGCGGTCCGGTAGTTGATGCCGGCGTCGTAGCCGAGCTCCCGGGTCCAGGCGAGCTTCTCATCGGAGCTGGTGATCGCGACCGCCCGGCAGCCCATGATCTTCGCGATCTGCCCGGCCACCTGGCCGACCGCGCCGGCCGCGGCCGAGATCACGACCGTCTCGCCGGGCTTCGGCCGGCCCTGGTCGAGGAGCGCGAAATAGGCGGTGAGACCCGGCAGCCCAAGGTAGGAGAGGGCGCTCTCCACCGGGGCGAGGGTCGGGTCGACCTTCCGCACGGCGTCCCCCGGCACGACCGGAAACTCCTGCCAGCCGAACCCGAAGCCCTCGACGATGTCGCCCGGGGCGATCCGTGGATGGCGGGACTCGAGGACTTCGCCGACCCCGCCGCCGGTCATCACCTCGCCGACCCGCACGCCCGAAGTGTAATTCTGCTGCCGGCTGATCCGGCCGCGCATGTAGGGATCCACGGACAGCCAGTCGGCGCGGACCAGGATCTCGCCGTCGGCCGGGGCCGCGACCGGCCGCTCGACCAGCTCGAAATCGCTCTCCGCCGGCATGCCTTCCGGGTGATTCTTCAACAGCCACTGACGGTTCAAATCAGCCATCGTCGCCTCCCCAATCAGCTCCGTCTTTATCCGTTGGCGCCGGGCGCCCTTCAAGCATCGGCTCGAGCGGGCTATGACCGGCCGGCAGGGAGGAGACGATCATGCTCGAGACCTATCCGATCGATCGGGACGCGTTCGACGGCCCGGTCCTGATCACCGGCGCCGGGGGCTGCATCGGGAGCTGGGCCCTCGCCCTCCTGAGCCGGGCCGGCGTGCCGGCGGTCGCCTTCGATCTGACCGACGACCGGCGCCGGCCGCAGCTCCTGCTCGACCGGGAGGCGGTCCAGGGGATCCCCTGGGTCACCGGCGACATCGCCGACACCGCCGCGGTACGGCGCGTGGTCGACGACCACGGCGTCCGCGCCATCGTCCATCTGGCGGCGCTGCAGGTGCCGTTCTGCGCGGCCGACCCGGTTGCCGGCGCGCGGGTCAACGTCGTCGGCACGGTCAACGTGTTCGAGGCCGCCCGCCACGGCGGGATCAGGCGGATCGCCTACGCCAGCTCCATCGCCGCGCTCAGCTTCATCGGCGACGCGCCCTGGCTCAAGACCCTCTACGGCGCCTACAAGCTCTGCGACGAGAGCGTCGCCGCGGTGTACGCCGACCAGATGGACACGCCGAGCGTCGGCATCCGCCCGGGGGTGGTCTACGGCGTCGGACGCGACCAGGGGATGACCTCGCTCACCACCATGGCGCTGCTCGCGGCCGCGGCGGAGCGGCCGTTCACCATCCCGTTCACGGGGCCGGTCTCCGCGCTCCACGCCGGCGAGGCGGCATCCGCCTTCCTCCGGAGCGTCGCCGCCGAGCGGACCGGGGCGCCCGTGTTCGACCTCAACGGCCGGGCGACCTCGGTCGAGCAATGGCTGGAGATGGTGCGCTCGCTGGCGCCGGATTCGCACGTCCGGGCCGAGGGGCCGGCGCTGCCGTTCCCCGCCGACCTCCCGGACGAGCCCCTGAAAGCGCACATCGGCGACTACGGCCAGCTGCCGCTCGCGGAGGGGGTGCGCGGCACGTTCGAGGCCTTCCGGCGGCTGCTCGACCAGGGGCGCATCTCGCCCGCTGTGGGCTGAACCCCGACCTCGCTCAGTCGCAGCCGCCGCCCCCGCAGCCGCTGTCGCCGCCGTCGGAGCACCCGCTGGCGCCGCACCCGCCGCTCGCTCCACCGTGCTCGCGCCGGTCCCGGCGGCGCGCTTCGGCGCGGATCAGATGGCGGCGGATCACGTTCCAGGCGACGAGGATGAGGATGACGGTCAGGCCGAGCTTCTCGGCGAAGCCGAGCGAGCCGAGACCGGACGCGAGGTC
>DASUSF010000292.1:0-11838 GCA_036375275.1 Geminicoccaceae bacterium
CGACCTTGTGCGCGTCGGCCAGAAGCTTTGCGCCGGCGCACTTTGCCGCCGGTCGCGCCGCGAGCGAGGTCGATCCGAGCGGCGCCTGCAGGGTCGAGCCTGGCCGGATCCGGCCGGCGGGTAGGCGCAGACGGACGATTCGCGGTGATCGTCATGCCCGGCGAATGACGGTGATTCAAGCTCTCGTGTCGCGGCGCTAGGCCCGCGCCACGCCCTTCCCCGCCCGCATGGCATCGATGCTCCAGGGGCCGGGACCCGCGAACACCAGGTAGAGGAACACGAAGCAGTAGAGGATCGCGGCGTCGCCCCCGTTCAGGACCGGGAAGAAGCTCTGCGGGGCATGCGCCATCCAGTAGGCGAACGCCATCTCGCCCGAGAGAATGAAGGCGACCGGACGGGTGAACAGGCCGAGGATGAGGAAGGCGCCGCCGACGAGCTCCAGGGCTCCCGCGATCCAGGACAGCGACAGGAAAGCGGGCGGGTTGTCGGTCGGCGGGAAGCCGAGCAGCTTCTGCGTGCCGTGCTCGAAGAAGATGAGGGCGGCGACGATCCGCAGGATGCTGAGGACGCGCGGCGCCCAGACCGTCTGGAGCTCGTCGGCGTTCATGGAATGCTCTCTCCGCAGGGGGTGGCGGGATGCCAGAGCCGTTTTCGATGAGGTGGAACCACCTTGGACAGCAATTCCATCGCGCTCATCGAAAGCAAACGGCTCTGTGCCAATGGGATAGAGCAGCCTTGTCCGGACGACGATCGCCAGACGGCGATCGCGTCTAGTCGGATGCTGCTCTAGCGGCCGGCTACTCGACCCGGTAGGCGACCACGGTGCCGTCCATCATCATCGGGACCAGGACCAGGTTCTGGTCCGGGATCACGCCGATGTCGGCGCTGCCCTGGTCGAGGTCGAGGAGCTGCTGATGCGTGCCCTCGGCGTCGAAATGGAAGAGCGCGCCGTTGACCCAGTCGGTGACGTAGTAGCCGCCCTCGCCGTCCGGCTCGACCCCGTCCAGGTTGCCCACCGGCTCGCCGCTGCCGATGCTGCTCACCGACTGGTCGTCGTAGCTCACGATCTTGAGGTGCCCCGCCGGGTCCGTGCTGAAGCCCTCGCCCGTCATCACGCCCCACGAGGCGACGACGAGCCCGTCCTCCGTCGCGAGCAGGCCGTTCGGGTTGTCGATGCCCTCGCCCTCGACGAAGGTGCTGACCTCGCCGCCCTCGATGACGTGAATCGAGCCGTTGAGCATGTCGCTGACGAACACGCGGCCATCGGCGGCGGCGGCGACGTCGTTCAGGAACTTGGCGCCCTCGACCGTCCAGCTGTCCTGGACCTTGCCGTCCGCGGTGCTGATCGCGAGCACGGTGTCGATGTCGGCGACGTAGAGCGTGTCGTCCACGAGGCCCAGGCCCTTGGGCGCATTCATGCCGGTCGCCCACTCCATCTCCTGGACCTCGCCTTCCGGGCTGAGCGTCGAGATGAAGCCGCGGCCGTCCTTGGCGTTCGGCTCGCCGGCGACGTTCGAGACGTAGATCACCCCTTGCGCGGCATCGTAGAGCGCCGATTCCGGGGCCTCGAAGCCGGTCGCCTCCCAGACCTTCTCGGGCTCCGCCGCGAGCGCCGCGGAGGCCGCGCCGAGAAGCGCGATCGCGCCCGCGCCCGTCAGAATCGCGCTCGCGCCCGTCAGAACAAGTCGTGCCGACATTTCGTGTCCTCCCTTGGTTCAGAATCCCTAGCTCGTGATGCGCCGGGCGAGGTTCCACCCTACCGCTCACGAAATCACGCCGGGATCAACGGAAATCGGCGGCCGGGCCGCGCCCCGCGGGCGACCCGCAGTCCCCTCCCGCGGCCGCGGCCGCGCGGTCAGATGGCGTAGTCGACGTCGGCCCGGGCCTCGCTCACCACCCCCGCGTCAGCCGCGCGCCGACAGAGGTCCTCGATCGTCACCCGCTCGAGCCGGGTCATCAGGTCCTGCTCGGTCTGCGCCCAGAACGGCCCGACGACCTGCTGGCCGAGCGCGGAGGCCGAGCCGAGCTCGTCGTGGCTCGGCGGCTCCTCGATCCCGCGCACCACGCGGACCACGTCGGCGACGCTCACCCGGCGCCGCTCGCGCGCCAGGCGGTAGCCGCCGCGGGGGCCGCGCACGCCACGCAGGATGCCGGCGCGGACCAGCTGCTGCATGACCTGCTCGAGATAGCGCCGCGGCAGCTGCAGCCGGCGGGCGATGTCCTGGCTCTGGACCGGTTCCGCGCCACCATGGAAGGCGATGTCGGTGACGGCTTCCAGAGCCAGAACCAGCTTCTTGGAAGGCCTCAACATGACGCTTCAGTCCTCGATCCTCGACGCCTCCCGACGCCCGCGCCACGTCCGCGTCACGCCGCCAGAGGTCGTCCCTTCAAGTGCACGGCCACGCGATCGACCAGACGCGCCGCCACCTCGGCCTTGCTCAGCCTTGGCCACCTCTCCGGCTCCTGGCCGTGCCGCAAGAGGATCACCGTGTTGTCAACACTGCCGAATGTGCCTCGTTCCGCCGACACGTCGTTGGCCACCAGCCAATCGCACCCCTTCGACTCGAGCTTGCGGCCGGCATTCCTCAGGAGATGCTCGGTCTCGGCGGCGAAGCCGATCACGAGGCGCGGCCGCGCGTCGCCCGCGCGCGCGAGACTCTTCAGGATGTCCGGGTTCTCGGTCAGCTCGATCGCGGGGGAGGCACCGCCCGGCACCTTCTTGACCTTCTGCCCGCTGGCCGCGACCGGCCGCCAGTCCGCGACCGCGGCGGCGCAGATCGCGACCTCGACCGGGAGCGCCGCCTCACAGGCGGCCAGCATCTCGCGCGCGGATTCGACCCTGACCACGCTCACCCCCGGCGGGTCCGGACGGGCGACCGGGCCGGTCACCAGCGTCACGCTCGCCCCGGCGCGGGCGGCCGCTTCCGCGATCGCGTGCCCCTGCCGGCCCGAGGACCGATTGGCGATGAAGCGGACGGGATCGATCGCCTCCACGGTCGGGCCGCTGGTGACCAGGACGCGCACGCCCTCCAGCGGTCGCGCCGGCGGCTCGAGCAGCGCCTCGATCGCGCTCAGGATCTCGACCGGCTCGGCCATCCGCCCGAGTCCGGTCTCGCCGCACGCCATCTCGCCGGGGTTCGGCCCGACGAACCTCGCGCCGTCCGCCCGCAGCCGGGCGACGTTCCGGACGGTCGCCGGGTGCGCCCACATCTCGGGGTTCATCGCCGGCGCGAAGAGCACCGGCTTGTCGGTCGCAAGCAGCGCGGTCGAGGCCAGGTCGTCCGCCAGGCCGTTCGCCACCTTGGCCATGAGATCGGCGGTCGCCGGCGCGACCACGACCAGATCGGCCTCGCGCGACAGCCGGATGTGGCCCATCTCGGCTTCTTCGGTGAGCGAGAACAGGTCGCGGTAGACGCGGTCCCCGGCGAGGCTCGCGAGCGCGAGCGGGGTCACGAACTCGGCCCCGGCCGCGGTCAGGATGCAGCGGACCGCGATCCCGCGCTCCCTGGCTCGCCGCACGAGGTCCAGGCTCTTGTACGCCGCGATCCCACCCGCGACGATCAGAAGGATCCGCCGCTCCTGCACGTCAGGTGGTGCCAAATCCCAGAGATCAACCGTTGTAGATGAGATTTGGGTCCCCGCGCCGCTCCGGCAAGGTTTTCGCCGCGCGAGACCATTTTCCGGGCAGGTGGCACCACCTGCCTGCTCGGGAAGACGGCCAAGTCATCGAAGCCGAGCGGATCCACCCGAGCGAACCGCCCGCAGGCGGTCCCGTCACATCGGGATCCGCTCGAGCGCCGCTCAGACCAGGAGCAGGCCGAGCAGCAGCCCGCCGAGCACGCAGCAGATCGCCCAGGGCAGGAACGGCCCGCCCTGGCCGGAGCGGTAGCCGTGCGGCCCGGGGTTCCGGTAGGCGTCCTGCGGTGCCCGGCCCTCGGCGACCGCCTCGAGCATGCGCTCGGCGCGCTCGATCAGCTGGGGCAGCCGGCGGGCGGCGCCGAGCCCCTCCTCCACGGCGCTCCGGATGCGGGCCTCGGGGCCGAGGTTCTCGGCGATCCACTGCTCGACCAGCGGCTGGGCGAGCTGCCACATGTTGACGGCCGGGTTGAGCGCCCGGCCGACCCCCTCGGCGACGACCATGGTCTTCTGCAGGAGGAGCAGCTGCGGCTGGGTCTCCATGGCGAAGGTCTCGGTCATCTCGAACAGCTGGCCGAGCAGGCGGCCGAGCGAGATCTCGGCGAGCGGCCGGTCGCGGATCGGCTCGCCGACCGCCCGGCAGGCCTGCATGAAGGCCGCCTTGTCCTGGTCGGCCGGGACGTAGCCGGCGCTGAAGTGGACGTCCGCGACCCGCTCGTAGTCGGCGGTCAGGAAGCCGAGCAGCATCTCGCCGAGGAAGCGGCGGGTCGGCCGGTCGAGCCGGCCCATGATCCCGAAGTCGACCGGCACCAGCCGGCCCTCGGCGTCGATGAACATGTTGCCGGGGTGCATGTCGGCGTGGAAGAAGCCGTCGCGGAACACCTGCTTGAAGAAGATCTCCGCCGCCATCTGCAGGATCTCGTCCGGGTCGAAGCCGGCGGCGACCAGCTCCTCGCGCTCGTCCGAGGTGATCCCCGAGACCCGCTCGAGGGTCAGGCAGCGCCGCGCGGTGCGCTGCCAGTCGACCCGCGGCACCCGGAAGTGCGGGTCGCCCCTGAAGTTGTCGGCGAGCTCGGAGGCGGCGGCGGCCTCGAGCCGGAAGTCCATCTCGGAGCGGGTCACCCGGGCGAAGGTCTCGACCACGGCGACCGGACGCAGGCGGCGGAGGCTCGGCTGGAGGCGCTCGGCCCAGGCGGCGATGAACCGGAACAGGTCGATGTCGCGCTCGAAGGCGCGCTCGATCCCGGGCCGCAGCACCTTGACCGCGACCTCCTCGCCCTCGGTGGTGACGGCGAAGTGCACCTGCGCGATCGAGGCGGCGGCGACCGGCACCTCCTCGAAGGCGACGAACAGGGTCTCGAGCGGCGCGCCCAGCTCCAGCTCGACGGTCCGGCGCGCCCGCTCGGACGGGAAGGGCGGCAGCTGGTCCTGGAGCTGGGAGAGATCGGCCGCGACCCGCTCGCCGAGCAGGTCGGCCCGGGTGGCAAGGCTCTGGCCGAGCTTGATGAAGCTCGGGCCGAGCTCGCTCAGCGCCGCGGCGAGCCGCTGGCCCGGACGGCCGGGCGCGTCCTGGTTCGAGACCGCCCGGGCGAAGCGGAACACCGGGTCCGGCAGCGGCAGCAGCTCGAGCGGCGCGAGCGCGTTGTGCCGGGCGAGGCAGCGGCCGATCTGGAGCAGCCGCCAGAGGTTGCGCCCGGCGCGCAGCACGGGTCAGAGACGCCAGCCGGAATGCAGCGCCGCGATGCCGCCGGACAGGTTGCGGACCCGGACCTGCTCGAAGCCGGCCGCCTCGATCATGCCCGCGAAGCGCTCCTGATCGGGGAAGCGGCGGATGCTCTCGACCAGGTACTGGTATGCCGCCCGGTCGTCGGCCACCCGCTCCCCGAGCCAGGGCAGCACGGTGAAGGAGTAGGCGTCGTAGAGCGGCCGCAGCGCCACCGCCCTGAGCGCCGAGAACTCGAGGCAGAGGAAGCGCCCGCCCGGCTTCAGGACGCGGCGGGCCTCGGCCAGCGCGCGCTCGATCCGGGTGACGTTGCGGATCCCGAAGGCGATGGTGTAGGCGTCGAACGAGCGGTCGGGCAGCGCCAGCGCCTCGGCGTCCATGCACGCCCAGGCGAGGCCGCCGAGCCGGCCGGCGTCGAGCGCCCGGTCGCGTCCGACCTCGAGCATCGCGGCGTTGACGTCGGCGACCAGGATGTCGGCGGCGCCGCCGCGCGCCCGGACGCGGTCCTGGACCCGGAACGCGATGTCGCCCGTGCCGCCCGCGACGTCGAGCACGCGGATCCCCGGGCGTGGCGCCAGCCAGTCGAGCATCGCCGCCTTCCACAGGCGGTGGACGCCGCCGCTCATCAGGTCGTTCATCAGGTCGTAGCGCCCGGCGACGCTCGAGAACACGCCCCGGACCAGCTTCGACTTGTCCTCCGGGCGCACCTCCTGATAGCCGAACCACGTGGTCATGCCGTTCCTCTCACGGCCGGGCTGGGCCGTGCCGGCCGCGGCGCGCATCCGCTGCCGGCCCGGCGCGGGTTGTAGGCGAGCGGCGTGACCCCATCAAGCGAGCTGGACCGGGAAGCCGTAGGCGTGCCTGAACTTCCGGAAGTGGAGACCATCCGCCGCGCGCTGGCGCTCCAGCTGACCGGGCGGCGGATCACGGGGCTGATCCAGCGCCGCCCCGATCTCCGCTTCCCGCTCCCCGCCGCCCTGCCCGAGCGCCTGAGCGGCCGCCTGGTCGAGGCGGTGCGGCGGCGCGCCAAGTACCTGATCTTCGACCTCGACGACGGCGCCGGCCTGATCCTCCACCTCGGCATGTCGGGCCGGCTGATCCTCGGCGGGGCGCCGCAGGGCCCGCACGAGCACCTGACCTTCGAGATCGCGGGCCTCGGGCCGCTCCGCTTCGTCGACCCGCGTCGGTTCGGGATGCTCGACCTCTGGCCGCGCGACCGGCTGGAGCAGCATCCGCGGCTCGCGCATCTCGGGCTCGAGCCGCTCGACGCGACGTTCGACGGGGCGGCGCTGCAGGCGGTGCTCGCCGGCCGCCGGAGCCTTCTCAAGATCGCGCTGATGGACCAGCGCCTGGTCGTGGGCGTCGGCAACATCTACGCCAGCGAGGCCCTGTTCCGGGCCCGGCTGTCGCCGCGGCGGACCGCCGGATGGCTCGGGCCGCGGCAGACGGCGCGCCTCGCGCGCTCGATCCGGGCGGTGCTCGAGGACGCGATCGGCGCCGGCGGATCGAGCCTGCGCGACTACGTCCAGACCGACGGCGGGGTCGGCTTCTTCCAGGACCGGTTCGCGGTGTATGGCCGCGAGGGCGCGCCCTGCCCGACCTGCGCGGGGCCCATCCGGCGCCTGGTCCAGGCCAGCCGCGCGACCTTCCTCTGCCCCCGCTGCCAGCGCTGAGCCGGCCTCTTTCGGGGCTGGACGGAGGGCTTTCCGATCGTGTTAATAGCGCCGCTTTCGTGCCCGGGCCCGCGGCCCGGCGCGGCACCCGGCGCCCCGGCGGCGGGGACCAGCGGTCTTTCTGGAGCATGTGCCATGGCGTACGAGACCGTCCTCGTCGAGAGTCGAGGCAGTGTCGGCCTGATCACCCTGAACCGGCCGAAGGCGCTGAACGCGCTCAACGCGCAGCTGGTCCGCGAGCTGAGCGAGGCGCTGCACGCGTTCGATCGGGATCCGCAGGTCGCGGTCATGGTGATCACCGGCTCGGAGCGGGCCTTCGCCGCCGGCGCCGACATCAAGGAGATGCTCGAGAAGAGCTACATCGACGCGTTCTGGGGCGACTTCATCGGGCCGTGGCAGGAGATCGCGACCTGCCGCAAGCCGGTGATCGCCGCGGTCGCCGGCTACGCGCTCGGCGGCGGCTGCGAGCTCGCGATGATGTGCGACATCATCCTCGCCGCCGACACCGCGAAGTTCGGCCAGCCGGAGATCAACCTCGGCACCATCCCGGGCGCCGGCGGGACCCAGCGCCTGACCCGGGCGGTCGGCAAGGCCAAGGCGATGGAGATGGTGCTGACCGGGCGGATGATGGACGCAGCGGAGGCGGAGCGCGCGAACTTGGTGGCTCGGGTCGTGCCGGCGGCCGACCTCATGGACGAGGCGATCAGGCTCGCCGAGACCGTCGCCGAGAAGTCGCAGCCGATCGTCGCGATGGCCAAGGAGGCGGTCAACATCGCCTACGAGACCACGCTGCACCAGGGCATCCTGTTCGAGCGCCGCGCCTTCTACGCCACCTTCGCCACCGCCGACCGGCGCGAGGGCATGGAGGCGTTCATCGAAAAGAGGACCCCGGACTTCAGCCAGCAGTAGGCCGAGGTCGGCCGGGGTCGGCCGAGGTCGATTGACGGCATCGCGTTCGGACGGTATACGCAGCCGCCGCCGGCTCCCAGCCCCATCCCCCACCGATCGAGCGAAATCGTATGGCGCACCACCGTTCAGCCAAGAAGCGCATCCGGCAGACCGAGAAGCGCACCGCCCGCAACCGCGCGCGGACCAGCCGCATCAAGACCTTCCTGAAGAAGGTCGAGCAGGCGATCGTCAGCGGCGACAAGGAAGCCGCTGAGGTGGCGCTGCACGCCGCCGAGCCGGAGGTCCGCCGCGGCGTCTCGAAGGGGGTGCTGGCGCTGAACACCGCGTCCCGCCGGATCTCGCGCCTGAGCCGGCGGGTCAACAGCCTGGGCCAGCCGCCGGCCGGCTCCTGAGCGGCGGCGCGATCGCGGCGGTCGCGCCGGTTTTACTTGCACCGTTGCAATTTAGCAACGGATCGACTGCTCTCAACTTGACCTGCGTGGCTTACTCGAACGGGCGTTTGGCCATTTATTCAACCTAGGGGTGATATATTACGTTCTCCTTTCGATCACCTTGTCATGCCCGAGGGGCCGCTCTATGGTGCGAATGCTCGGCGCGCGGGCGCCGCGGGCGTTCCGGTCTTGTTGAGCCTCAGCGGTATAAGAAATACTTGCAAGAGCTTGTGGGGAACTTCGTGTCCTACAGATGAAACAAGAGCTCAGCGGGTGCTCGCCGTCTGTCGTCCGCAGCGGGTCCGCAGGAGATTGATAGGAACCGGAGCCCCCATGAACCTCCGAGACCAGAGCGCGCCCCTCGAGCTGCACCAGCAATGGTCGCAGCTTCAGGGTATGCTGCGAGCCGAGTTCGGAGACGTCGCCTACCGCACCTGGCTCGCCCCGCTCGAGCTCGTCGGGGTCGATGGCGACCGGGTCCAGCTCGCCGTGCCGACCCGCTTCCTGCGCGACTGGGTCACCGGCCACTACGCCGACCGGATCCGCTCCCTCTGGCGGCGGCTCAACCCGAAGCTCGGCGGCGTCGCGATCATCGTGATCCCGCCGGCCGAGACCAGCGCCACCCCGGACGCCACGGCGCCCGCCGTTCCGCCCGAGCAGGAGGTCGAAGCCGCGGAGGCGGCGGGCCTCGAGAGCGGCATCGGCGCGCCGCTCGACCCGCGCTGCACCTTCGACGCCTTCGTCGTCGGCAAGCCCAACGAGCTCGCCTTCGCCGCCGCCAAGCGGGTCGCCGAGCTCAAGACCCCGCCGTTCAACCCGCTCTTCCTCTACGGCGGCGTCGGCCTCGGCAAGACCCACCTGATGCACGCCATCGCCTGGGAGATCCGCCGGCAGGACCCGCACCGCAAGGTGGTCTACCTGTCGGCCGAGAAGTTCATGTACCAGTTCATCAAGGCGCTCCGCTTCCGGGACACCATGGCGTTCAAGGAGCTGTTCCGCTCCGCCGACATCCTGATGGTCGACGACGTCCAGTTCATCGGTGGCAAGGAGAGCACCCAGGAGGAGTTCTTCCACACCTTCAACACCCTGATCGATCGCGGCCGGCAGATCGTGATCTCCGCCGACCGCAGCCCGGCCGAGCTGGCCGGCCTCGAGGAGCGGATCCGCTCGCGGCTCGGTTGGGGTCTGGTCGCCGACATCCATCCCACCACCTACGAGCTCCGGCTCGGCATCCTGCAGGCCAAGGCGGAGCAGCTCGAGGAGGTCGAGGTCCCGCCGCCGGTGCTCGAGTTCCTGGCCCGGCGGATCACCTCGAACGTCCGCGAGCTGGAGGGAGCGCTGAACCGGATCGTCGCGCAGGCGACCCTGGTCGGCCGCGCGATCACCCCGGACATGGCCCAGGAGGTGCTGCACGACCTGCTGCGCGTGCACGAGCGCCGGGTCACGATCGAGGACATCCAGCGCCGGGTCGCCGAGCACTTCCAGATCAAGATCTCGGACATGCAGTCGTCGCGCCGCGCCCGCGCCGTCGCCCGCCCCCGCCAGGTGGCGATGTACCTCGCCAAGCAGCTCACCCCGCGCTCGCTGCCCGAGATCGGGCGCAAGTTCGGCGGCCGCGACCACACCACGGTGATCCACGCGGTCAGGAAGATCGAGGAGCTGCGCGCCCAGGATCCGCAGCTCAACGACGACATCGAGATGCTGCGCCGGCTGCTCAAGAGCTGACCGGCGGCGCCGCTTTTTGGTTCTCTCCGCGCGCCTCAGGTGATAGGTTCCCGCTCCCGGCGGACGGGCGCCCCTGAGCGCGCGCCCGTTGTCCTGCCGGGTCACCCGAAGCGGCGGCGGCGGAAGGGCCGCCGCGGTCCGGAGGCAGTTGGCGCATCCATGAGGTTGGCGATCGAGCGAGCGGCGCTGCTGAAGTCGCTGTCCCATGTCCAGAGCGTGGTCGAGCGCCGCACGACGATCCCGATCCTGAGCAACGTCAAGCTCGAGGCGGAGAGCGGAGCCGTCAACCTGACCGCGACCGATCTCGACCTCTCGGTGGTCGAGCGGGCCGAGGCCGAGACCGCGCAGCCGGGCGCGACCACCGCCGCCGCGCACACCCTCTACGACGTGGTGCGCAAGCTCCCGGACGGCAGCCGGATCACCATCGAGCGGGGCGACAGCGGCTCGGAGCTGCATCTCCGCGCCGGGCGCAGCAGCTTCGACCTGCCGTGCCTGCCGGCGAGCGACTTCCCGACCATGACCGACGAGGGGCTCGATCACCGCTTCGCGCTCGACGCCCGGACGCTCCGCCGGCTGATCGACAAGACCCGCTTCGCGATCTCGACCGAGGAAACCCGGTACTACCTGAACGGGGTGTTCCTGCACCTGCACGAGCCGGCGGACGGCGAGGCCAGGCTGCGCGCGGTCGCAACCGACGGCCACCGCCTCGCTCGGGTCGAGCTCGACCCGCCGGACGGCGCGGCCGGCATGCCGGGGGTGATCGTGCCGCGCAAGACCATCGGCGAGGTCAGGAAGCTGATCGACGATCTGGCCGACGAGGACCCGGTCCAGATCGCCCTCTCCGCGTCCCGGATCCGCTTCGAGGTCGGGCCGGCGATCCTCCGCTCGCGGCTGATCGACGGCACCTTCCCCGACTACGAGCGGGTGATCCCGTCCGGCAACGACAAGCAGATGGTCGCGCCGGCGAAGCTGATGAGCGAGGCGGTCGACCGGGTCGCGACCATCTCCACCGAGAAGTCGCGCGCGATCAAGCTCGCCCTCGACGGCAGCCGGCTCCGCCTGACCGCGGTCAGCCCCGACGCCGGGCGCGCCGAGGAGGAGATCGACGTGAGCTTCGCCGGCGAGCCGCTGGAGATCGGCTTCAACGCCCGCTACATCCTCGACATGAGCATGCAGATCGACGGCGACGACATCGAGATCCTGATGAACGACGCCGGCTCCCCGACCATCATCAAGGATCCGAAGGACGACAGCACGCTCTACGTGCTGATGCCCATGCGCGTCTGATGGCAAGCGTCCTGTCCCGCCGGCTGCCCGAGGACGGCGTGGTCTCGACCACCCGTGCCGCGGTCGCCGTTCGCCGGCTGACCCTGACCGACTTCCGCTCGTACGCCCGGGCGCGGCTCGACCTCGGGCCGGCGCCGGTGGTCCTGATCGGGCCCAACGGCGCCGGCAAGACCAACCTGCTGGAGGCGGTCTCGCTGCTCGCCCCGGGCCGCGGCCTGCGCGGCGCCCGGCTCGACGAGATCGACCGCCACGGCGGCGACGGGTTCGCCCTCGCGGCGCGGGTCGATCCGGGCGACGCCAGCCGGGTCGAGATCGGCACCGGGCGCGCGCCCGACGCCGGCCGCGAGCGCCGCCTGGTCCGGAGCGACGGCGCTGCCGCCGCCGGCCAGGCGGCGCTCGCCGAGGTGGTACGCCTGGTCTGGCTGGTTCCGGCGATGGACCAGCTGTTCCAGGA
>DASUSF010000293.1:0-5329 GCA_036375275.1 Geminicoccaceae bacterium
CACCGGCCCGCCGATCCGCCATGGGTGCGCTCCCACCCGGTGCCGCCAGACCCCTCCGGCCGACGGGCGCCCGACCTCGCGGCCGCCCCGGCGACGCGGCAACGATTGAAACGCGCGCCCGCCGCTCCGCGACATCGGGCTGAAACCGGCGCCATCTAGAACCGGATCCGATGCGACGGCGGAAGGGCGGAGCGGAGCGCCCCACTTCATGAGCCGGGCGGAGCGGCCCGCCCCGACCCGACGCGCGACGAGAACCCGAGGGCGGCCACCCCGCCTTCGCGATGGAAAGGTTGAGGCGATGCCTGCGCGGACGACCATGACCCCCCTTCGGACGATCTTCACCGGGGCGCTCCTCGTCCTGATCGGCGCGAGCACCCTGCTCGCCTGGACGGCGCTCCGCGACGCCCGCGTGATCGGCCCCGACCCGACGGTCGAGCGGTCGGCGGAGGTCGCCCCCGCTCCGGTGCTGCCGCGGGTGCGGCCGCCGGAGCGGTCGGACTTCCTGCCCGCCTGGACCACCCGCCCCGCCGCGGCGGAGCGGACCCGCCCGGCGGAGCGTCCGGGCAACGCCGGCGACGGCGCACGGGCGGCGGGTGGCGCCGCGCCGCCCCGCACCGCGTAGGCCCGGTGGTCCCGCGGATCCGTGCGCCTCAGGCTCCGCCGGTCGAGGCCGATCGCCTCGGTCAGGACATAGGCCGGCACGTCCCCCTGCCGCCCGACAGCGTCCCGGGCGGCCGTCGGCGCAGGAGGGGAGAACGATCGGGCCCTCATCGTGTGGCGTCCGTCGCCGGGACGTGATCAGATGAGGGAATGAACGCTGACCACCGCAGGCTCGGCGGCCGCCTCCGGATCGTGCTGGAGCCGGACGTCGCGATCGGGCCCGGCAAGGCGGACGTCCTCGAGGGGATCAGGGAGACCGGCTCGATCGCCGCCGCCGGGCGTGCCATGGACATGAGCTACAAGCGGGCCTGGCACCTGGTCGAGACCATGAACCGCTGCTTCAAGCGTCCGCTGGTCGAGGCGAGCAAGGGTGGTCGCGCCGGCGGCGGCGCCAGGCTGACCGCGCTCGGGTGCGAGGTGCTGGCCCGCTATCGCCGGATGGAGATGCTGACCGCGGCGGCCATCGAGCCGGACATGGCGGCGCTCCGCGCGCTCGTGGCCGATCGCGCCGACGACGACTAGCGCACTTGGCGACGCGCGGCGCGATCGATATGGTCAGCTGGCTATATCGAACAGAAGGCGTCGGATGGCTCGGGCTCCCCTGCTTCACGACCGGCTCGTTGGAGCAATCTCCGATGAGACAGAACCGGATCGAACCGCGGCGTCCTTCCGCTCATCGGAAGAAAATTGCTCTATTCCAACGGATCAGAGCGGATTCACCCGATCGGAACCGCTGGCAGGGCGGTTCCGTCATATCGGGATCCGCACTAGCGCCTCGCTGGCGCTCGTCGCCGGCATCGCGCTCCTGACCATCGCCGGGCTCGCGAGGAGCGCGTTCGCGGACGAGCCGCCGACGGTCGCCGCGGCAGCCGATCTGCAGTTCGCGCTGACCGAGGTGGCGGCGGCGTTCGCGGCCGAGACCGGCCTGGAGGTGAAGCTGGCGTTCGGGTCGTCCGGCAACTTCGCCCGCCAGATCCGGCAGGGCGCGCCGTTCGAGATGTACCTCTCGGCGGACGAGAGCTACGTGCTGGAGCTGAGCAGGGACGGCTTCACGCGCGACGACGGCGTGCTCTACGCCATCGGCCGGATCGTCGTGATCGTGCCGGACGGCTCGCCGCTCGAGCCCGACGGCACGCTCCGAGACCTGCGCGCGGCGCTGGCGGACGGCCGGGTCCAGAAGTTCGCGATCGCCAATCCGGAGCACGCCCCGTACGGCCGGCGGGCCGAGGAGGCGCTCCGCCACGCCGGCCTGTGGGAGGCGATCGAGGACCGGCTGGTGCTCGGCGAGAACGTCGCGCAGGCGGCGCAGTTCGCAACGTCGGGCTCGACCGCGGGCGGCATCATCGCCTACTCGCTGGCGCTCTCGCCCAAAGTCTCGGCCCGCGGCAGGTTCGAGCCGATCCCCGAGGCGTGGCATGCGCCGCTGCGCCAGCGCATGGTGCTGCTCGAGAACGCAGGCGCCACCGCCGGGCGCTTCTTCGCGTTCGTCCAGGCGCCCCGGGCGCGGGCGGTCATGCGCCGGTACGGCTTCGTGCTGCCGGGCGAGGGCTCCTGAAGGCTGGCGCGCGATGGACTGGACGGCACTCCGGCTTTCTCTGCAGCTCGGCAGCTTCACCGTCCTGCTGCTGCTGCCGGTCGGGATCTGGGCCGGGCGCCGCCTCGCCTACCGCGACTTCCGCGGCAAGGGCGTCGTCGAAGCGCTGGTCGCGCTGCCGCTGGTGCTGCCACCCACCGTCTTCGGCTACTACCTGCTGGTGGGCTTCGGCGCCGCCTCCCCGATCGGGCAGGTCTGGCACAGCCTGTTCGGTCGCCCGCTCGTCTTCACCTTCGAGGGTCTGCTCGTCGCCTCGGTCATCTTCAACCTGCCGTTCGCGATCCAGCCGATGCAGCGCGGCTTCGAGGCAATCCCCCGCGAGGTGCGGG
The DNA here is from genome assembly GCA_036375275.1 of Geminicoccaceae bacterium. Taxonomy (GTDB): domain Bacteria; phylum Pseudomonadota; class Alphaproteobacteria; order Geminicoccales; family Geminicoccaceae; genus DASUSF01. The sequence continues at coordinate 2,584 of DASUSF010000293.1, forward strand.
AGGCCGCCGCCTGCTGTGGCATGTCGCCGTGGCAGGCGCTGCGGCGGATCGAGCTGCCGCTCGCCTGGCCCGGCATCCTCACCGCCATGGTGCTGGGCTTTGCCCACACCCTCGGCGAGTTCGGGATCGTGCTGATGGTCGGCGGCAGCATTCCCGGCGAGACCAGGACCATCGCGATCGCGATCTACGACCGCGTGCAGGCGTTCGACGACCTGGCGGCGGCCCAGATGTCGGCGCTGCTGCTGGCGATCTCGCTTGTCACCATCGCGCTCACCTATGGGCTCTCGCGGCGGGTCGGGCGGCGACTCGGCTGAGGTGAGCGCGGGGCTCCTGGTCCGTCTGCATCAGGACGCCCCGATCCCGCTCGCCGCGACGTTCGCCTGCGCGCCGGGCGAGATGCTCGCGCTGGTCGGACCCTCGGGCAGCGGCAAGTCGACGATCCTCCGGACGATCGCCGGGCTCTACCGTCCGAGGAATGGAGCGGTCTCGGTCGAGGGCGACGTCTGGTTCGAGAGCGAGGCCGGCGTCTGGCTGCCGGCCCACCGGCGCCGGGCGGGCCTCGTGTTCCAGAGCTACGCGCTGTTCCCGCACCTGACCGCCCTCGACAACGTGACCGCGGCGCTCGGTCATCTGCCCCGGGGGGAGAGGCGGGCCCGCGCCGGGCAGCTGCTCGAGCTGGTCCATCTGGCCGGGCTCGAAGGGCGCCGGCCGGCAGAGCTCTCCGGCGGCCAGCAGCAACGCGTCGCGGTCGCACGCGCGCTCGGGCGCGAGCCGAAGGTCCTGCTGCTCGACGAGCCGTTCTCGGCGGTCGACAAGGCGACCCGGCAGAAGCTGTACCGCGAGCTCGCAGCCATGCGGCAGCGCCTGTCGATGCCGGTGGTCCTGGTGACCCATGACCTCGACGAGGCCCTGATGCTCGCCGACCGGCTCAGCCTCCTGCACCACGGGCGCACGCTGCAGGACGGCCCCCCGCTCCAGGTCATCGAGCGGCCCGCGACGCTCGAGGCGGCACGCCTGGTCGGCCAGCGCAACCTCTTCGACGCCACCGTCCTCGAGCACCAGGCGCCGCCCGGCTTCACGCTGCTCCGCTGGTGCGGACGCGTCCTCGAGGCCGAGCGCAACCCCCTCTACCCGGTCGGCGCCAGCGTCAGCTGGATGATCCCGTCGTCGCACCTGGTCCTGCACCGGAGGGACCGGCCGTCGCGCGGCGAGCACGAGAACCCGGTCCCCGGGATCATCACCGAGTGCCTGCCGCTCGGCGAGAGCACCAGCTGCGCGCTGACGGTCGACGGCGGCGCCGACCTGTCCCTCGCCTTCAGCGTGCCCTCGCACGTCGCGGCCAGGAACCGGCTGGCGCCGGGCGAACGCGCGACCGTGTCGCTGCTCGCCTCCGGCATCCACCTGATGCCACCCGACGACACTTGCCCGCCGGTCGGATGAGGCGCGCGAGCGACCGGCGGGCGCGACGCCCTGCCCTCAACCGTCGCCGAGACCACGGACCAGCGGGCCGGCGGTCAGCAGGCTGAGCTCGAGCGCCGAGGTGGGAAACACGCAGAACGGGTGCCCGGCGGCCGCGTAGACCGTCTCGAACCGGCCGAGGCTTTCGTCGATCACCGTCGGCAACGGGGCCGGATGGCCGAGCGGCGCCACGCCGCCGATCACGAACCCGGTGGCCGCGCGGACCTGGGCAGCGTCCGCCCGCATGACGAGGCCGCTCCGCCCGAACGCCGGCGCCAGCGCCCGGGTGTCGCAGCGACGGTCGCCCGCGATCAGCGCCATCACCGGGGCGCCGTCGATCAGGAAGACCAGCGACTTCACGATCGCGCCGACGGCGACTCCGAGGGCGCGCGCGGCGTCCTCCGCGGTCCGGGCGGTCTCCGCGAGCTCGATCACCACCGCGTCCGAGCCCTTCGCCCGGAGCGCCGCCTGGACCCGCCGGACGGCCGGATGCTTAAGCCTGGACGCCATTCAGGCCTTCGGCACGGACGCGCCGGTCGCCGGCACGTCGTAGCCCTTCTGCACGGCCGGCCGGGCCGCGATCTCGTTGTACCAGCGCTTGACGTTCGGGAAGCCGTCGAGGCCGTTCTCGAGCTCGTGCCACTCGAAGCGCGAGACCCAGGGCCAGGTCGCGATGTCGGCGATCGAGTAGTCGTCGCCGGCGAGGTAGGCGTTGCCCGCCAAGCGCTTGTCCATCACCCCGTAGAGCCGCTTGCCCTCATTCACGTAGCGGTTGATCGCGTAGGGGATCTTCTCCTTGGCGAAGCGGGCGAAGTGGTGGGTCTGGCCGAAGAACGGGCCGACCCCGCCCATCTGGAACATCAGCCACTGGATGACGTCCATCCGCTTCAGGTAGTCCTCGTGCGGCGGCAGGAACCGACCGGTCTTGTCGGCGAGGTAGATCAGGATCGCGCCGGACTCGAACATCTTGTAGCCGTTGTCGCGGTCGACGATGCCGGGGATCTTGTTGTTCGGGCTGATCTCGAGGAAGTGCGGCTGGAACTGCTCCTCGTTGGTGCCGATGTTGATCGGGTGGACCTCGTAGTCGAGGCCGCACTCCTCGAGCATGATGGAGACCTTGCGGCCGTTGGGCGTGCTCCAGGTGTAGAGATCGATCATCGGTTCCTCCCGGGGGTCAGGGGCCGAGATAGCGCATCGGCGCGCGAGCGCAAGAACCAAAGGCGGGGGCGCCCGTGCGAGCTTGCCGGGGGCCCGGGATGACCGGCCGCGCGCCAAGCGGGAGCAGCGC
>DASUSF010000294.1:0-2939 GCA_036375275.1 Geminicoccaceae bacterium
CGAAAAGGTCGTCGCGCGCGAGGGTGAAGGCTCCTGCCATGGGCGACATGCGACCGCGCTTGAAGCCGGCCCCGCCACGCCGGATCATGAGCCGGATCACGAGCATCGCCTCATCCGCCGTCTCTCCCGCGCCAGCTCCGTCCTCATCCCCTGGTGAGGCCCCACGACCGTCGGGCCATCTTCGGACCGACACACTTAACATTTCGAGACGCCACCGCAACGCGCCCGTGGCGGGTCCGGATCGGGTCGCGGCGCCGCCGGCTTTTCCCCGGCTTCCCCATCTCGGGGCCCTTGCTGAGCGTCGGCCGAGGCGGCATCTAGAGGGCTCCGGCGGGCGCGGCTCGTGACCCGCGGCGCGCCGGCCGAGGAGCTTCATGGACGATTTCATCCGGATCCGCGGGGCGCGCGAGCACAATCTCCGCGGGATCGACGTCGATCTTCCGCGCAACCGGCTGGTCGTGATCACCGGCCTGTCGGGGTCGGGCAAGAGCTCGCTCGCCTTCGACACCATCTACGCCGACGGCCAGCGCCGCTACGTCGAGAGCCTGTCGGCCTACGCCCGCCAGTTCCTCGAGCTGATGCAGAAGCCGGACGTGGATTCGATCTCCGGCCTCAGCCCGGCGATCGCGATCGAGCAGAAGACCACGTCGCGGAACCCGCGCTCCACGGTCGGCACGGTGACCGAGATCTACGACTACCTCCGGCTCCTGTTCGCGCGGATCGGCGTCCCCTACTCGCCCGCGACCGGCCTGCCGATCGAGAGCCAGACCATCTCCCAGATGGTCGACCGGCTGACCGCGCTGCCGGCGGGGACGCGGCTCTACCTGCTCGCTCCGATCGTCCGCGGCCGCAAGGGCGAGTACCGGAAGGAGATGGCGGAGCTGCTCCGGGCGGGCTTCCAGCGGATCCGGATCGACGGCGAGATCCACGAGCTCGACGCCCCGCCGAAGCTCAACAAGAAGCTCAAGCACGACCTCGAGCTGGTGGTCGACCGGGTGGTGCTGAGCGAGGGGCTGGAGCAGCGCCTCGCGGACTCGATCGAGACCGCGCTCGGCAAGTCCGACGGGCTGCTGGTCGCGCTCGACGCCGAGACCGGCGAGGAGACCGTCTTCTCGTCGCGCTTCGCCTGCCCGGTGTCGGGGTTCACCATCCCCGAGATCGAGCCCCGGCTGTTCTCGTTCAACAGCCCGCACGGCGCGTGCCCGGCCTGCGACGGCCTCGGCAAGCGCATGTACATGGACCCGGTCCTGGTCGTGCCGGACCCGGAGAAGTCGCTCTACGACGGCGCGATCGAGCCCTGGGCGAGCTCCAGCTCGACCTACTACCTGCAGACCCTGGACGGGATCGCGAAGCACTTCCGGGCCAGCCTGCACACGCCCTGGGAGGACCTGCCCGAGGCGATGCGCGACGTGATCCTGAACGGCTCGGGCCGGGATCCGATCGAGATCCGCTACGACGACGGGCTGCGCCGCTACGCCACCGACAAGCCGTTCGAGGGCGTGCTGCCGAACCTGCAGCGGCGCTGGCGGGAGACCGACAGCGCCTGGCTCAAGGACGAGCTCGGGAAGTACCTCTCGGCCGCGGTGTGCGAGGCCTGCGGCGGCCACCGCCTCAAGCCCGAGGCGCTCGCGGTCCGGGTCCGGGGCCGCCACGCCGGCGAGATCACCGAACTCTCGATCACGGAAGCGGCGGCCTGGTTCCGGGAGCTCCCCGGGCACCTGTCGCCCAAGCACCGGGAGATCGCGGCCCGGATCCTGAAGGAGATCGACGAGCGCCTCGGGTTCCTGGTCAACGTCGGCCTCGGCTACCTGACCCTCGCCCGCGACGCCGGCTCGCTCAGCGGCGGCGAGAGCCAGCGGATCCGGCTCGCCTCCCAGATCGGGAGCGGCCTCACCGGCGTCCTCTACGTCCTCGACGAGCCGTCGATCGGCCTCCACCAGCGGGACAACGACCGCCTGCTCGAGACCCTCAAGCACCTCCGCGACCTCGGCAACACGGTGATCGTGGTCGAGCACGACGAGGACGCGATCCGTCACGCCGACCACGTGGTCGACATGGGGCCGGGCGCCGGCGTGCACGGCGGCCTCGTGGTCGCGGAAGGCACGCCCGCCGAGATCATGGCGTCGAGCGCGAGCCTGACCGGGCAGTACCTGGTCGGGCGTCGCCAGATCCCGGTGCCCGGCAAGCGCCGGGCGGCGAAAGCCCGGCACTGGCTGAGCCTGGAGGGAGCCCGCGAGAACAACCTCAAGGGGGTCGAGGCGCGGATCCCGCTCGGCACCTTCACCTGCGTCACCGGCGTCTCCGGCTCGGGCAAGTCGACGCTGGTGCTCGACACCCTCTGGCCGGCGCTCGCCCGCCGCCTGCACAAGTCGCGGGTCCTCGCCGGCGCCCACGACCGGATCTCGGGCGCGGAGTTCCTCGACAAGGTGGTCGACATCGACCAGTCGCCGATCGGCCGGACGCCCCGCTCCAACCCCGCCACCTACACCGGCGCCTTCACCCCGATCCGGGACTGGTTCGCGGGCCTGCCCGAGGCGGTGGCTCGCGGCTACCGCCCCGGGCGCTTCTCGTTCAACGTCAAGGGGGGCCGGTGTGAAGCCTGCCAGGGCGACGGGGTGATCAAGATCGAGATGCACTTCCTGCCCGACGTCTTCGTCACCTGCGACGTCTGCCACGGCCGGCGCTTCAACCGCGAGACCCTGGAAGTCACCTACCGCGACCAGTCGATCGCCGACGTGCTCGACATGACGGTCGAGACCGCGGTCGAGTTCTTCCACGCCATCCCGCCGATCCGGCATAAGTGCGAGACCCTGATGCGGGTCGGGCTCGGCTACATCAAGCTCGGCCAGCAGGCGACGACGCTCAGCGGCGGCGAGGCGCAGCGGGTGAAGCTCGCGAAGGAGCTGTCCCGGCGCGCCACCGGCGACACCCTCTACATC
>DASUSF010000295.1:0-5287 GCA_036375275.1 Geminicoccaceae bacterium
TAGACGTTGACGCCGTTCTCGGCCATGTCGACGACGCCGGTCTGCAGCGAGGTGTAGACCTCGCCGAACGGCATGTGTACCGGCTGCGCGCCGTAGGCGGGAAAGTGGGTGTCCTCGGTCTTGGTCGCCTGCACCCGGATCTTCTTGCCCTGCAGATCCTCGACGCTGTTGACCTCCTCCTTGGAGTAGATGTTGCGCAAGCCGAGCGTCATCACCGTGAGCACGTGGGCGCCGTCGACCGTGTCCTCGACCAGCTGCTTGACGGCGCCGTTGAGCTCGGGCGAGGCGACCGCGGTCGCGAGGTGGTCCTCGTCGCGGAACAGGAAGTGCAGCGACATCACGCCGAGCTCGGGCGAGACCGTGGCGCCGTTGGCCGAGGAGGTGATGATGAAGTCGATATCGCCGGAGCGCACCTTCTGCAGCATCACCGGCTCCTGGCCGAGCTGCGCGCCCGGGAACTGGTTGATCTTCATCGTGCCGCCGCTGAGCTCGTCGAGGGTCTGCGCGAAGACGTCGCCGGCGAAGCCGTAGCCCGTGCTGTGCGGCTGGTCGTAGCCGAAGCTGAACTCGCGCACCTCCTGCGCCCCGGCGCCCTGGCCGAGTCCGGCCGCGAGCAGCGCGGCCGAGGCGATCAAAGGCTTCCTCAAATCCATGGTGGCACTCCCTGAGCGGACGGCATGCGCCGCGGTTGTTTGGCGTTCGCGAACGGGCCAGGCCCGGGCTGGATGTTGTGGCGTTTTGTCCGCCATGGCAAGCGCTCGCAAGCGTACCCCGGTCACCCCAGCGCCTCGGGCAGCCGGATCGAGCGCGTCCACGATCCTGCGGCGGCGCGATCAGCCGTCGAAGGAACGAAGGCGGCCGACGCGGGTTACTCTATCACGTCATCCAAGTGGAGAATGGTCCATGAGCGTCGGCACCATCCTTCTGATCATCCTGATCCTGATCCTGATCGGGGTGATTCCGGCTTGGCCCTACAGCCGCGGATGGGGCTATGGCCCCGGCGGCATCGTCGGCCTGATCCTGATTATCCTCCTGGTCCTGGTGCTGTTGGGACGGGTCTAGCGCCCCGACGCCGACTCTGTCGTGCCCGGATTCGATCCGGGCATCCCGGACGGCTCGATGCAGCTGCGTCAGGCGGCGAGGTCGAGCGCGCCCGCGGCGCCGAGCCTCGCCTGTGCGATCGCCTCGCGCAGGCGCTCGATCTCGGTCGCGCCGAGCTTCATCAGCGGGGGGCGGACCACCGCGCGCGGCATGCGGCCGAGCAGCACGAGCGTCTCCTTCATGCGGTTGTGCATGTCGAGGAACGGCGGCGCATAGAACGCCTGGGCGAGCGGATAGATGCGCCGGTTGATCGCCTGGGCGCGAGCCAGATCCCTGGCCTGGACCGCCTCGAACAGCGCGACCTGGAGGTCGGCGATCACGCTGCCGGCGCCCGACAGCAGGCCGCCGCAGCCCATCACGAGCGAGCTCAAGAGCCAGCTCGAATGGGTCGAGAGCACGGTGACCGGCCGCGGCAGCGACTGCAGCACCTGGACGTGGCGCTCGTGCAGCATGGCGTCGTTGCACCAGTCCTTGATCGCCCGGATCTGCGGCACCTCCTCGACCAGGCGCAGCAGGGTGTCGAGCGGATAGCCGAGCCCGCCGGCCATCGGATATTGGAACAGGATGATCGGCAGGTCGCAGGCGTCGGCGATCGTCCGGAAGTGCGCCAGCGCCATCTCGGGCCGCAGCTGGCCGCCCATCGCCATCGGATTGGGCGGAAACACCAGCAGGCAGGAGGCGCCGCCGCGCGCCGCCATGCGGGCAAGCCGGGCGGCGTAGTGGCTGCCGTCGGCGTAGATGCCGTTGACCACGGGGATGCGGTCGCCGACCTCGTCCAGGGTCAGCGCCAGGACGCGCTCCTGCTCGGCGTCGCTGCAGGACGCCGCCTCGGAGGCGTGCGCGTTGACCGTGATCGCGCTGATGCCGCGCACGCCGACCACGTCCTGCAGATGCTTGCGATAGCCCTGCTCGTCGATCGCGTAGTCGGTCTCGAACGGCAGCAGACAGGCGGGAATTACGCCCTCGGGCCGGAAGTCCGGAAAGCGCGCCATCGCCAGATCCTCCCCAGGGTTCGGTTGCTCGGCGGTGAGCGGAACGTAGCCTTCGCCCTGGGCGCTGACAAGCGGCACTGGGGGCCCGGACGCCTAGCTCACGGCAGGGTCCGGCTCGGTGACCAGCGAGCTCAGCTCCAGGCCCGGCGTGGAGACCGCCGGCGCGGCGCCGACGGCGGCGGATCGAGGCGAGGCGGCATCGGGCAGGACCTCGGCGAGCTCGAGCGCCGGGCCGTCGAACTCGACCGGCGCGACGTAGACCTGCGCCGCGACCAGCTGCTCGCCCTCGAGGTCCAGGTCGCTCGCGTAGGTCACGAAGGCGCCATCCGCCGAGATGTCGGGGGCGGCCAGGAACAGACGTTGCGGGATCACGCCGCTGCTGTCGCCCTCGAGCTCGAGGCGCTGGACCTGCCCGGTCGCCATGTCCTTGACGAAGACGTCGGCGATGCCGTTGCCGTCGCCCTCGACCAGGTTGCTGGCTGCGCTGCGGAACGCGATGAAGCGACCGTCATTGGAGATCGAGGGCGTGAACGAGTCGCCGTTGCCGTTGGCGCCCGCGGCGGAGCTGCTGACCAGCTCGACGTCGACGACGTTGCCGTTCGCCGGGTTGATCTCGGCCCGATAGATGTCGATCCCGGCGTCGTGGTCGGCGCTCACCAGGTTGGTGGCGGCGCTCTGGAAGGCGACGAAACGGCCGCCGATCGAGACCGCGGGCTGGGTCGATTCGCCGTTGCCGTCCTCGGTCACGAGGGTCTCCCGGCCGCCCTCGATCGAGCGCAGCAGGATCTGGCCCTCGCGCGCGTAGGCCAGCCAGTCGCCGTCGGGCGAGAGGTCGGGGCGTCCGGTGCCGAAGGTAGCCCGCGCGGGGTTGGCATCGCCGACCTCGGGGATGCTCAGGATGACCTCGCCGGTCACACGGTCGGCGACGATCGCGGTGCGACCGCCATTGCCGTCGTCCTCGAACGCGACCCGGCTGCCATCCTGGCTGATCGAGGGCTCGTCGGTGCCGCCGAGGTTGAACGATCCGTCGCCGATCTCGGTCGCCAGGATGTCGCCGCTGCCGTACTCGCGGTGCGCTACCGTCGCGCCATCGCCTGACACCGCGGACTTGTCCCGGTCGAGGGCGATCAGGGTCACTTCGCCGGTCACCAGATCCTTGCGGAACAGATCCGAGGCGGTACCGCTGCCGGTACCGGGCACGAGGTTGTCCGCATCGCTCGAGAAGGTGACGAAGCGGCCGTCCGCCGAGATGCTCGGCAGGAAGGCCCGGCCGTGCGCCGCCTCGCCGAGCGCGTTCGCGCTCACCAGGGTCGGCTCGCTCGGCAGCCCGGTCGGCAGCCCGAGGTCGCCTGGCCCAAGGGCTTCGATTTGGACCCCCTCGAGTCTTGCCAGGGCGACGAAGTCGGCGCCCTCGCCGTCCTGGTCCACCGCGATCAGCGTGGCGTCGTCGTCCGTCGTGAAGCGCACGAAGTCAGACAGCGCGTCGCCGACCGCGAAGCTCGGCAGGATCGGGAGGAGATCCAGCTGATCGAGGTCTTGGTCGAAGTCCTCGACCGTGTCGGTCCGGCCGTCCACGACCGAGAATCCGAAGACGTCCGGCCCCGAGCTACCGCTCAGGGTGTCCGCGCCCGGTCCGCCGTCGAGCTCGTCGTCGCCCGGCCCGCCGGATAGTCGATCGGGGCCCTTGCCGCCCTCGAGCCGGTCACCGCCGCCGTGCCCGCGCAATTCGTCAGCGCCGCCGCCGCCGCGCAGGACATCGTCGCCGGCGCCCCCGCCCAGGACATCGTCCCCGGGGTTGCCGGCCAGCCGGTCGGCGCCGGCTCCGCCGGCGAGGAGATCCTCGCCGGGTCCGCCGACGATCAGGTCGCCGCCCTGCTGCCCGAACAGCCGGTCGTCGCCGGCGTTCCCCTCGAGGATGTCGTCTCCGGCGCGGCCGAGAAGCCGGTCGTCACCGCCGCGTCCGGCAACCCGGTCCTCGCCCGCCAAGGCGTCGATGCGATCCGCTTGGGGCGTGCCCTCCAGCAGGTCAGCGCCGTCGGTCGGGGCGACCGCCGCCGCAAGCGTCGACAGTCCGCTCGCAAGCAGGGCGCGCTCCGGGTCGAGCAGCGGGGTCTGGTCCACCATGGCGATTCCTCCCCCGGCAAGCCAGAGGCCAGCCGCCCCGGCCGATCCCGTCGCCGGGGTCGTCTGGGCGGGAGGTCCAATCACGCGAGCTGCCGGCGGGCACTGTCGGGCTGGTCGAATCCTGGTCCCGGCGTGATGCCGTCCGCTTCTAGCAACCCGCCCGGCGCGCGGTCAATTGACCGGCCCGCGGTCCGCCGGGCTCGAGCCAACTTGACGGTCCGAACGGGTGCGGCCTAGGGTTCGTGAGGCGCCCGAAGGCGCATCCGCCTGCCGGCGCTCAGCCCGCCAGGCGTTCAATCAGAGAGGCACCCCGAGGGGAGAATCCGATGACCCTGTCGAACCGTCTGCGGGTCGGCCGCGCCGGCGCGGCGCTGGTGCTGCTGGCGACCGCCGGCTCGAGCTGGCCGGCGCTCGCCCAGACCGAGCTCAAGGTCGGCTACATGAAGCACCCGATCCACGAGGCGAGCGTCGCCATGATGGAGAAGTGGGCGGCCGACAACGACGTCAAGCTGACCAAGATCCCGATGGCCTACGACGTCTTCCAGGAGAAGGTCACCGCCACGCTGACCTCCGGCGGGGATCAGTTCGACGTCATCTGGCACAACGACGACTGGGGCCAGCTGTGGGACAAGTGGGTCGAGCCGACCGACGACATCCCGAACATGGACACGGTCGACCCGCACCCGCTCGACGCGTTCTACAACGACGACGGCAACGTTACGGTGGTGCCCATGGCGCACACCGTCGGCACCTTCTTCTACCGCACCGACCTGATTTCGGAGGACGAGGTGCCAACCACGTTGGATGAGCTGGTCGAGGTTTCCAAGCGCCTGCAGGAGGAGGGCGCGGTCGAGTGGGGCTACGTCGGCGGTATGAAGATGAACCACACCTGGTTCAGCTTCTGGTGGACGATGTGGGCCAACCACTGCGACATCTTCCTGCCGATCTTCGAGCGCGACAATGCCGTGCTCGAGGCCGAGGGCTGGACGCCGGCGATCGACCAGCCGTGCCATCAGGAGATCGTCGAGTACTGGTGGGACGCGATCAACGAGCACAAGATCAGCCCGCCC
>DASUSF010000296.1:0-2568 GCA_036375275.1 Geminicoccaceae bacterium
GTGAGCGCGAAGGGCAGGGCGCGCAGCACCCGGCGGCGAAGGTCGTCGGGGCGGGGCAGGGGCCGCGCCGCTGCCGCGCGGCGATGCCGCCGGAGCAGCGCGAGCGCCAACTGGTGCGCGCTCAGCTCGTCCAGGGCGAGCCGCCGCCGCGCCGGAAGCTCGGGCCGGAGGTCGGCATCGCCGGCCGGTGCGTGCAGCGCCTGAAGAGCGGTATTGAAGCCCGGCAGGCCGAGGTCCCGGAGGGTCGCCGGGTCGTGCCACTCCGGCACCGCCGGCAGGCCGTCGAGCGCCAGCTCGATCAGCCGCCGCAGCCGGGGCAGCGACAGCTCCTTGATCGATGGATAGACGGTCTGGCGCTCCTGTCCGTCGGCGAGGCGGCCGGGCCGCGCGACCAGCGTCGGGTGGACCATCTGCCACTGGTCGTTGAAGCGGGACAGGATGCCGCCGACGATCATCTCGTGGCCGGGCGCGAAGCGGCGCCGGAGGATCGCTTCGCGACCCTGGAAGAAGACCAGGTGGAGCGGCCCGTCGGCTGCCCGGCAGACCACCCGATGGGGGCGCTGGAAGCGGAAGCCCGAGCGGTGCGCGGTCACCACCAGCGCCATCGCCACCGCGTCGCCCTCGCGCGCCTCCTCCAGGCTCTCGCACATCCGGAAGGTGAGGATCGCGCGCGGCAGGTGGGTCAGGAGGTCGATCCGGCGCACCACCCGACCCGGCCGCTCGAGCAGGCGGGCGAGCAGCCGCTCCTCGTTCTGGCGCAGCCGGACCACGCCCGCGAGGGGTATCAGCAGGCGGTCTGGCCCGACCGGCACCAGCGGCGCGGACCCCGACGGCTTTGACATTCCGTCCGCGCTCGCTACATCAGGCCCGCGGGCCGGGCCCGGCCGTCGCCTCGCCGTCGAGAAGTTGATGTCCGAACCGGTCACCGTCCGCCGCAAGCGTCTGCTCTACCGGAGCCGCTATCGCGGCTCGCTCGAGAGCGATCTGTTCTTCGGCCGCTTCGCCGCCACCTGGCTGGACAGGCTAGACGAGGCCGCCCTCGACCGCTACGAGGCGCTGCTGCAGGAGGCCGATCACGACCTGTTCGCCTGGATCACCGGGCGTCGACCGGTCCCGCCCCGACACCAGAACGACGTCTTCGACCGGCTCCGGAACTTCGTCCCCACGGCACCGGTTGGCTGACCGACGGCGGTTTCCGCTCACTGACGACGAGCCTCTGCATGGCCACCACCGCTCTCGACCTCCGGCGGGAAGACGCTGCCGACAGCCGTTGGCAGCGCACCCTGGTCGTGAACGCGATCGAGGGCGTGGACGCGCTCCATCTCGCGGCGGCGGTGCGCGACGCGCCGGGCGGTCAGCTCATGCACGTCGCCCGGGACGGCGGGCGCGCCGCCCATCTGGCGGAGCTGCTCGGTTTCTTCGCGCCCGACATCGAGGTCGTCTCGCTGCCGGCCTGGGACTGCCTGCCGTACGACCGGGTCTCGCCGAACGCCGACGTCATGGCGCGGCGGCTGGAGGCGCTGGCGCGGCTGCTCGAGGGGCGGGACGGGCCGCAGCTGATCCTGACCACGGTCAACGCTCTGGTCCAGAAGGTGCCCGGCCCCGACGTGCTCGGCGCCGGCCTGTTCACCGCCGCGGCCGGCGAGCGGATCGACCGCGACGCCCTGCTCGGCTGCCTCGCCCGGAACGGCTACCGGCGGAGCGGGCAGGTCGTGGAGGCGGGCGAGTACGCGGTCCGCGGCGGCATCCTCGACGTCTTTCCGGCCGGGGGCGAGGCGCCGCTCCGACTCGATCTGTTCGGCGACGAGCTCGAATCGATCCGCCACTTCGACCCGCTGACCCAGCGCTCCCTCGGGAAGGTCGACCGGATCGCGCTTCGCCCGGTGAGCGAGGTGATGCTCGACCCGGACTCGATCGATCGGTTCCGGGTCGGCTACATGCAGCGCTTCGGCGCCGCGACCGACGATCCGCTGCTGGAATCGGTGAGCTCGGGCCGGGCCTTCCCGGGCATGGAGCACTGGCTGCCCCTCTTCCACGAGGAGCTGGTCGATCTCGGCGCGTACCTGCCAGATGGGGCGCCGATCAGTTTCGACCCCCTCGCCCATGATGCGCTGGAGGCTCGGGAAGCGACCATCGGCGAGCACTACGAGGCCCGCCGCAACCCGCCCGAAGCAGCGCGCTCGATGGGCGCCGCGCCGTACCGGGCGCTGGCTCCCGAGGAGCTCTACCTCAGCCGGGCCGGGATCGAGCGGCTGTGCGGGGCGCGGCCGCGGATCGACCTCCAGACCTTCGCCGCACCGCCGTCACCGCCGACGGACGGCGCCCGGGTGATCGATCTCGGAGCGCGGCCGGCGCGCGACTTCGCCGCCGAGCGGGCCCGCCCCGACCTCAACCTGTTCGATGCCGTGGTCGCGCATGTTCGCGAGGAGGCGGCGGCCCGCCACGTGCTGATCGCGGCAGCCAGCCCCGGCGCCCTCGAGCGCCTGAAGGGCGTGCTCGAGGACCATGGCCTCGACCACATCCGGCGGATCGACCGGTTCGACCAGCTCGAGGAGAGCCGCATCCCGG
>DASUSF010000297.1:0-13566 GCA_036375275.1 Geminicoccaceae bacterium
CGGCCGCGGCGGACGCTCGGGACGCCGGCCGGTGCGCGCCGGTGCTGGTCGCCCAAGACCTCACCGTCCGCTTCCAGACCGCCGACGGCGAGGTGCTGGCGGCGGACCGGCTGAGCTTCGAGATCGGACGGGGCGAGAGCGCCGGCGTGGTCGGGGAGTCGGGCTCGGGCAAGACCCAGACCTTTCTCGCGCTCATGGGCCTGCTCGCCCGGAACGGGCGCGCCACCGGCAGCGTGCGCTTCCGGGACGAGGAGATCCTGAACCTGCCGCCGAAGGCCCTGAACCGGGTCCGGGGCGTCAGGCTGTCGATGATCTTCCAGGACCCGATGAGCGCGCTGAACCCGTACCTCCGGATCTCGCGCCAGATGACCGAGGTGCTGACCACCCACAAGGGTCTCGGTCGGGAGGCGGCGCGCGAGCGGGCGATCGCGCTCCTGGACCGGGTCGGGATCCCGGCCGTGCGGCGCCGCTTCGACCTCTACCCGCACGAGTTCTCGGGCGGGATGCGGCAGCGGGTGATGATCGCGATGGCGCTCCTGTGCGAGCCTGAGCTGCTGATCGCGGACGAGCCGACCACCGCCCTCGACGTCACCGTCCAGGCCCAGATCCTCGACCTGCTCGGGGAGCTGCAGCGCGACTTCGGCATGGCGATCGTGCTGATCACCCACGACCTCGCCGTGGTCGCGGGCCTGTGCGAGCGGGTGCTGGTGATGTACGCCGGGCGGATCGTCGAGGAGGCGCCGGTGGACGCGCTGTTCGAGGCGCCGCAGCACCCCTACAGCGCGGGCCTGCTGCGCTCGATGCCGCGGATCGACGAGGCGCGCCGGGAAGAGCTCACCATCATCCCGGGCCAGCCGCCGGACCTTCAGGCCATGATGCCCGGCTGCGCGTTCACGGATCGCTGCCGCTACGCCTTCGAGCGCTGTCCGGCCGACCGCCCCGCGCTGCGGCCGGCGGGGCCGGGGCGGCGCAAGGCCTGCCACCTCGAGGCGCTGCCGCGCGAGCCGGGTCCAGCCGGCGGGAGAGGAAGGTGACCGCCGTGCTCGAGGTCGAGGACCTCCGGGTCCATTTCGAGGTGCCCGTGGGCGGACTGCTCCGCCGGACCCGGCTGCCGCTCAGGGCCGTGGACGGGGTGAGCTTCACGCTGCGCGAGGGCGAGACGCTCGGCATCGTCGGCGAGAGCGGCTGCGGCAAGTCGACCCTGGGGCGCGCCATCCTCCGCCTGATCGAGCCGACCGCCGGCCGGATCGTCTGGCTCGGGCAGGACCTCCGCGCGCTCCGCCCCGAAGCGATGCGGGCGCGGCGGGCGGACCTGCAGATCGTGTTCCAGGACCCGCTCGCCTCGCTCGATCCGCGCATGACCATCGGCGACAGCATCGCCGAGCCGCTGATCACCCACCACCCGAAGCTCGGCAAGACCGAGGTCCGCGAGCGGGTGCAGGAGATGATGGCGATCACCGGCCTGCTCCCGCAGATGATCAACCGCTACCCGCACGAGTTCTCCGGCGGCCAGTGCCAGCGGGTCGGGATCGCGCGGGCGATGATCCTGGCGCCGAGGCTGATCGTCTGCGACGAGCCGGTGTCGGCCCTGGACGTCTCGATCCAGGCGCAGATCGTCAATCTGCTGATGCGCCTCCAGCGCGACTTCGGCCTCGCGCTGCTCTTCATCAGCCACGATCTCGCCGTGGTCCGGCACATCAGCCACCGGGTGCTCGTGCTCTACCTCGGCAAGGTGATGGAGGTGGCGGACCGGGACACGATCTACGCCCGGCCGCTGCACCCGTACACCAGGGCCCTGCTCGGCGCCGTGCCGATCCCCGACCCGAAGCTCGAGCGGCAGAAGGAGCGGCTGCCGCTCGAGGGCGAGCTGCCCTCACCGCTCGACCCGCCGTCCGGCTGCGTGTTCCGGACCCGCTGCCCGTTCGCGCGGGAGATCTGCGCGGAGGCGGTGCCGGCGCGGGAAGAGGCCGCGGGCGGCCACGTGGTCGCCTGCCACCGCTGGCGCGAGATCTGATCGCCGGTTGCCGACCGCGCCGCTCCTTGACATCATGATGCTAGCGCCGTCAGGAATCGATCAAGATATGGCTCAAGTCCTCGTCCGTAATCTCGATGACCAGGTGGTCGAACGGCTTCGGCAACGGGCCAAGGCGGAGGGCAAGTCGCTGGAGCAGGCGCTTCGCGACCTCCTGACCGAGGCGGCCCGCCCCGATCGTGAGGAGATCCTCGCGGAGATGGATCGGATCCGCGCCATGACGCCGGCGGCCCCGCAGACCGACTCGGCGGAACTCATCCGCGAGGATCGGGACCGGGGTTGGGGGTAGTCGTCGACGCCAGCGTCGGCTCTGGCAGACCACGCCCGATCTCAAGGCACCCGATCTGCTCGTTCCGGAAGTATGCAACGCGGTCTGGAGGAAGGTGCGCCTCGGGGAAATGCAGCTCGCGCAGGCGACTCGTGTCGGCGCCCGGCTCATGGCCGGGGTCGTTCCCCTGCATCCGGCCGCCGCCTTGGCGTCGGCGGCGCTGGAGATCGCCCTGGCGCTGAAGCACCCGGCCTATGACTGCTTCTACATCGCCCTGGCCGAGCTCGATGCATCGGAAGTCGTCACCGCCGACAAGAAGCTCCTGGCGCGGGTCGACGGGTCGTCATGGGCCTCGCGAGTGACTGCTCTGTGAGATACACGTGATGATCGTCGTCGTGTTCCAGGTGACCATGCGCGCGGGCCAGAGCGCCCGTTACTTCGACCTTGCGGCGGAGCTCCGCCCCGAGCTCGAGACCATCGACGGCTTCCTCTCGGTGGAGCGTTTCGAGAGCGTCGCCACGCCCGGGAAGTACGTGTCGCTGTCGTTCTGGCGCGACGAGGCCGCGGTCCGCCGCTGGCGCGAGCAGGACCACCATCGGACCGCGCAGAGCCTCGGCAGGCGCGAGATCTTCGCGGACTTCCGGATCAGCGTCGCCGAGGTGATTCGCGACTATACCCTCGCCGAGCGCGCCTCTCCGCCCGTTCAGGCTTCGGGCTGAGCCAGCGTCGGCCGGAGCCGCTCGATCAGGTCGCGCGCTTCGTAGGAGTCGGGGTCGGTCGCCGGCTTCTCGCCGTCCCGGACCACGATGTCGGCGTAGGCGGTGTAGCGTCCGGTATCGTTGCCGCCGAGGAAGGTCGAGAGGCCGACACCGAGGCTCGTGCTGCCGCCGCTGCCGACGCCGACGCCGACCCGGGGGCGCGCGACGCCGCTCGAGGTGCCCTCGATCTGCTGGTCGACCACGGTGAAATAGTCGTGGCCGCTCTCGAGCGTCACCTCGGCGGCCCGGAACAGCATGTAGTTCTGGACCGCCTCGCGGGGCGTCGCCGAGTTGCCGGCGAAGGTGATCCGGTAGCGGTCGTCCTCGAGCTGCTGCTCGCTGTAGCCGTAACCGGCGTCGGCGGCCTGGTAGGGGGTCGGCGATCCGGCGCAGGCGGCGACGGCCGCCCCGAGGAGCAGGATCGGCAGCAGCCGGATCGAGCGTTCGAACATCGCCATCGCAGCCTCTGTCTGAGCTCAGGCCGGGGCGCGGACGACCAGCGGCCGAAGCCGCTCGATCACGTCGCGCGCATCGTAGGCGTTAACGTCGTCCGCGGGCTTCTCTCCCTTGGACACCAGGATGTCGGCGAAGGCCGAGTAGTTGTCGATCGGATGCGTGGTATAGCTGCCGGCGCCGACCAGGCCGTACGGATAGCCTCGGGTGAACGACGCCCGCCCGTAGTAGGGAAAGGCCGGGTCGAAGGTGCCGAAATAGCGCGTCGAGCGCTCGACCTCCTGACCGACCATGGTGAAGTAGTCGTGGCCGCTCTCGAGGGTCACCTCCGCGGCGCGGAACAGCAGGTAGTTCTGAACGGTCTCCCGCGGCGTGTCGGCGTTGCCGGCGAAGGTGATCCGGTAGCGGTTGTCCTCGAGCTGCTGCTGCCCGTAGCCGTAGCCGCCGTCGGCGGGCTGGTACGGCGTGGGCGCGGCGCAGGCGGCGAGCAGCGAGATGCAGGCGAGCGCGCCCGCGACCTGCGTCGTCCGCCAGAGAATGCCTCGGTTCATCGCATGTCGCTCTTGGTTCGATCTTCGTGCCTCTGCATATAGGGTGCCGCAGACGCGGAACCACGGGCCGCCGGGACCCGCCCGGGCATCGCGCCGGGGGATCCCGTGGTGGCCGTCCAGGGAGACACCGATGATCGGAGACCCGCCCCGCCTTCGCATCCGTCGCCGGTTCGCGCGGCCCGATCGGCGCGTGCTCGAGGCGTTCAGGAGCCGCTCCACGTCGTTCGTCGTCGACGCGATGTTCGGCACCGGCGCCCTCGGCGCCGCGATCAAGCCGCTCGACCCGGGCATGCGCTTCGTGGGCGCGGCGCTGACCGCAGGCGCCGGCCCGCGCGACAATCTCGCGGCGCTCGCCGCCCTCGATCATCTCGAGGCGGGGGACGTGCTGGTGATCTCGACCCAGGCGTTCGAGGGCACGGCGACGCTCGGCGACAACATGGCGCGGATCGCGCAGCTCAAGGGCGCCGCCGCGATCGTCACCGACGGCATGGTGCGCGACGCGGCCGAGATCCTGGCGCTCGGGCTGCCCGTCTTCTGCCGGGGCGTCACGCCGAACTCCGCGTTCCCGAGCGGCCCCGGCACGGTCGGCCTGCCGCTGGTGGTGGGCGACGTCCGGATCGACGCCGGCGACCTCGTGCTCGGCGACGCCGACGGCGTCGTGGTGGTGCCCTGGACCGAGATCGAGAGCGTGGCGATGCGGCTCGAGGAGGTGGCGGTCCAGGAGGCGGCGCTCCAGGGCCGGCTGCAGCGGGGCGAGGCGGTGTCGCTGGTTCCGCCGTCGATCCGCGATCAGACCGTATACCTGGACTGAACCGGCGCGGCGCTCAGGGCGTGCGCTTGGTCAGGTTCCGGAACGCGAGCGGCAGGAGCGAGAGGGCGCCGAGTCCCGCCACCGCGAACAGGATCTGCGGGGTGAGAAAGCTCGCGAGCTCGATCGGCCCCTGCTGGCGGAGGATGCCCCCGAGGCCGGAGCCGAGATGGGTGAGCAGGATGGTGCCCGGGAGGATGCCGAGGAACCCGCCGAGCACGAACGTCCAGAGCCGGACCCCGCATGCCGCCGGCAGCGCGATGATCATCCCGAACGGGAAGATCGGCACCAGGTTCAGAAACACGACGTAGCCGAACGCGTTGCGCTTGAAGCCCGTCGCGAACCGCCGCAGCGTCGGGCCGGCGTGGGCGTCGATCGGCTGGGCGAGGGCCCGCCGCGCGAGCACGAACACCACGGCGGCGGCGATCGTCGCGGCGATCTGGGCGTACACCGCCGCTTCCAGCCAGCCGAACAGAAAGCCGCCGACCATGGTCAAGAACGAGACCCCGGGCAGCGAGATCGCGACCGAGAGCGCGAACACGACCATGAACAGGGCCGAGGCGGCGAGCGGCTGGTAGGTCACGAAGCTCACGAGGTCGAGGTGGTGGCGGCGGAGCGCGTTCCACCCGTCGTCGCCGTCGAGGCCGATCGCGAGCGCGAGCGGCATCCCGACGGTGAGCAGGCCGAGCAGCGCGAGCCAGCCGATCGGCAGACGCGTCGCCACGGAGCCCGGCTCCGCGACCCGGCGCTCCGGGGGCCGCTCGCGGCCGAAAAGGTTCGGTGACCCGTTCATGTTCCCATCGTACGGGATATCCGCCGGGCCTTCAGATGGGCGCCTGGCGCGCCTTTGTCCAGCTACTTGAGAGGACGACCCTTTATCTTCTTGTAAAGCACCGGAAGCATGGCAAGCACCGCGAGGCCGACGATCGGCAGGATGATCTCGACCTTGAAGATGATGGCGAGGTCCGGCGTGCCGCCGGCATCGAACACCGCGCCGAGCCCGTTGCCGATCGAAGCGTAGACGAAGCTCCCGGGGATGATCCCGATGAAGGTCGCGATCACGTAGGTCCTGAGCGGGACGCCGAGGACCGCCGGCACGATGTTGACCAGCCAGAACGGGAAGATCGGGATCAGACGGAGCACCAGGAGGTAGTTGAAGGCATCCTCCCGGAAGCCCTCCTCCATCTTCCTGATCCTCGGACCCGCCTTCTGCCGGAGCGTGTCGCCGAGCGCCGTCCGCGCGACCAGGAAGACCAGCACCGCCCCCAGGGTGGCGCCGACCACGACCAGGACCGTGCCGAGCCAGAGCCCGAACAGGAAGCCCCCGGTGATGGTCAGCACGGCGCCGCCGGGGATCGAGAGCCCGACCACGAGCGCGTAGACCAGGACGAACAGGACGGGCGCCAGCACCATGTACCGGTCGACGAAGGCGAGCAGCCGTTCGCGGTTCTCGCTCAGGGCCTGGAAGCTGACGTAACGGTCGAGGTCGAGGGCGAAGACCAGGGCGATCAGGACCACCATGACCGCGAGCGGCGCGAACCGCCTGATCGGCGAGGGCGTGGCGCCCTGCGGCGCGCTCACTTCGGATCCGGTCATCGGGCCTCCTCAGCCGAGGCGGGCGAGCTGGCGGACCAGCCAGCGGGTCCGGCCGCCGAACAGCTTCGGGGTGTAGTAGCTGCCGGCGGCCCGCTTGCTCACCTCGCCCAGCGTCGGGTAGGGCACGATGAGGTTCGCCATCGCGCCGATCTTGAGCTTCTGGCCGACCGCCAGCACCCAGGGCAGGATCAGCTCCCCGGCGCGGGCGCCGACGATGGTCGCGCCGAGGATCCGACCGCCCCTTCCGATGACGACCTTGATGAAGCCGGCGGTGGAGCGCTCGGTCTGCGCCCGGTCGTTCTCCTCGAACGACCACCGCAGCACGTTCGCGCCGTCACCGGCCTGCGCCGCCGTCTGGCCGACGTGGGCGAGTTCCGGATCGGTGTAGGTCACCCACGGCAGCGCGGTGTAGTCGACCTTGGCCGGGATCCGGAACAGCGCGTTCTTGATCACCACCCCCGCATGGTAGCCGCCGACGTGGGTGAACTGATACTGCCCGGCGACGTCGCCGATCGCGAAGATCCGCCGGTTGGTGGTCCGCAGCCGGTCGTCGACCGTGATCCCGCCTTTGTCGGAGGCCACCCCCGCCTTCTCCAGGTCGAGGCCGTCGAAGACCGGCGTCCGGCCCGCCGCGACCAGGAGATCGGAGCCGTCCACCTGGAGCTCCCGACCGCCGGCCGCGAAGCGGACCCGGATGCCGTTGCCCGCCGGATCGACTCCCTTCACCTCGACCTGTTCGTGCAGGCTCACGCCCTCGGCGGTCAGCCGGGCGCGGACCACGTCGACCGCGTCGGGATCGTCCTTGGGCAGGATCGGCCCGAGGTCGAGCACGCTGACTTCGGCGCCGAGGCGGCGATGCGCCTGGGCGAGCTCGCAGCCGATCGGCCCACCTCCGATCACGACCAGGTGAGCCGGGGCGACCCGGTTGTCGAAGATCGTCTCGTTGGTGAGGTAGGCGACCCGGTCCAGCCCCGGGATCGGCGGCACGGCGGGTCGGCTGCCGGTCGCGATGACGAACCGCCGGGCGCGGACCCGGCGGCCGCCGGCCTCGACCTCGTCGCCCGCGGTGAAGCGCGCGTGCTCGCGGAGCACGGTGACGCCCAGGCCCTCGAAGCGCTCCTGGCTGTCGATCGGCGCGATCCGGGCGATCACGTCGTGGACGTGGCCGTGCACCTTCGCGAAGTCGATCTCGGGCTCGTGGCCGTTGACGCCGAAGCGGCCGGCCTCGCGCACCACCTGCGCCGCATGCGCCGCCGCCAGCAGGGCTTTCGACGGGACGCAGCCGACGTTCAGGCAGTCGCCCCCCATCCGCTCGCTGCGCTCGATCAGAACCGTCTTCGCGCCCATCTGGCTGGCGCCCGCCGCGACCGAGAGGCCGGCCGCGCCCGCCCCGATCACGCACAGGTCGGCCTCGATCGTGCTCGCCATGTCTCGCTTCTCCTCCACAGCGTCGCCAGCAATAAAGCCTTGGCGCGGTCGCGACAAATAACGCGGCCTGACGATCGCTTCAGCGCCGCTTGATCGAGGCCGGTTGTCCGGTGGGCGGAATGGGGCTATGCAGCCGGTCCGTCATGCCCAGCACCCCGGACCAGCTGCTCGCCCGGCTCGACGAGCTCGGCATCGCGCACACCACCCACGAGCACCCGCCGGTGTTCACGGTCGAGGAGGCGCAGGCGCACACCGCCCACCTGCCCGGCGGCCACTGCAAGAGCCTGTTCCTGAAGGACAAGAAGGGCGGCCTCTGGCTGCTGATCTGCCTCGACCACCGCCGGATCGACATGAACCGGCTCGCGAGCGTCCTGGGCAGCCCGCGCTTCTCCTTCGGCAGGGCGGAGCTGCTGGAGGAGGTGCTGGGCGTCACGCCCGGCTCGGTCACGCCTTTCGCGCTCGTCAACGACCGGCAGAGGCGGGTCCAGCCGCTGATCGACCGGGCGATGC
Organism: Geminicoccaceae bacterium; assembly: GCA_036375275.1. Lineage (GTDB taxonomy): Bacteria > Pseudomonadota > Alphaproteobacteria > Geminicoccales > Geminicoccaceae > DASUSF01. The sequence goes on from DASUSF010000297.1 coordinate 8,405, forward strand.
TCGCCCACGACCGGCTGAACTACCACCCGCTCATCAACACCCGGACCACCACGATCGCGGCGTCCGACCTGATCCGCTTCATCGAGAGCTGCGGCCACCGGCCCCGCGTCCTCGACCTCGACGGCGACGGCATCGATCGGGGCGGCCAGGAGTCGTCCGCCCCGCCCTGAGCAGCCCCGTCGCGGCGTCCGGGCGGACCGCCAGCCATCGATCCGAGCGGTGGCTCATGAAATCGCGCGCGCCGGATGGTAGCCGTACGGAGGTGCATCGCAGCGGGGGACAGCCTCATGAGCCTGATCAGCGAGTTCAAGGAATTCGCCATGCGCGGCAACGTGGTCGACATGGCGGTCGGGATCATCCTCGGGGCCGCGTTCACGACCATCGTCAACTCCATGGTCGAGGACGTTCTGATGCCGCCGCTCGGCCTGATCACCGGCGAGATCGACTTCTCCAACCGGTTCCTCGACCTGTCCGGGGCGGACCACCCGAGCCTGCAGGCGGCGCGCGATGCCGGTGCGCCGGTGATCGCCTACGGCTCGTTCCTGAACGCGGTGATCAGCTTCGTCTTCGTCGCCTTCGCCGTGTTCATGCTGATCAAGGGCATGAACCGGCTGCGCCGGAAGCAGGAGCAGGCGCCGGAGGAGACGCCGGTGCGGCCGCGCCAGGAGGTTCTGCTCGAGGAGATCCGGGACCTGCTGAAGGCCCGGCCTTAGGAGGCTCCGCTTCGCACGCCCGGGACCGGCGCGGCATGACGAGCGAGCCGGAGAGGCAGGTCACGCCGCCGGCTCGTTGAAGGTGTCGCAGGCCTGCATCCGGCCCCCCTCGAAGCCCGCCCGGAACCAGCGGACCCGCTGCTCGGCGCTGCCGTGGGTGAAGCTCTCGGGAACGACGTAGCCCTGGCTCCGGCGCTGGATCGTGTCGTCGCCGATGGCGCTCGCCGCGGTCAGGCCTTCCTCGAGATCGCCGGCCTCGAGCAGGTCGCGCCGGCCCTCGGCATGGTGCGCCCAGACCCCGGCGAGGCAGTCGGCCTGGAGTTCGAGGCGGACCGAGAGCTCGTTCGCCTCCTCGCGGCTCGTCTGCCGCTGCGCCGCCTGCACCTCGCGCGAGATCCCGAGCAGGTTCTGAATGTGGTGGCCGACCTCGTGGGCGATCACGTAGGCGCGGGCGAAGTCGCCCGGCGCCTGGAACCGCTGCTTCAGCTCGTGGAAGAAGCCGAGGTCGAGATACACCTTCGAATCGCCCGGGCAGTAGAAGGGGCCGACCGCGGACTGCTGGAAGCCGCAGGCCGACTCCACCGCCCCCGTGAACAGGACCAGGGTCGGCTCCCGGTACGTGTCGCCGGCGTCGGCGAACAGGGTGTTCCAGGTGTCCTCGGTGTCCCCGAGCACGTGGGCGACGAACGCGCTCAGCTCCTGCTCCTCGGCCGACGTCGGCGCCACCCTGCCCGAGGCCGGGACGGACACCGTGGTCCCGCCGCCGCCGAGCAGCAGACTGGGGTCGATCCCGAGCAGCCAGGACACGACCAGGATGAGCAGGATCCCGCCGATGCCGAGGCCGCCCGCCCGGCGGACGCCGCCGCCACCCGACGGGAACGGCAGCCGCACCGGCACGCGCATCCCGCCGCCACCGCCGCGCCGGTCCTCGATGTTGCTGCTCCGCCTCCCAAGTCGCCAGCGCATGCCGTTCGCCCCACCTCATCCAGATGTTCAACGCCGGGCCCGGCAGATCGGCTCCCGCTCAGGCGGTGCCCGCCCGGGCTTCGGCCGCGATCAGCGTGTTCCGGAGCAGGCAGGCCACGGTCATGGGCCCGACCCCGCCCGGTACCGGCGTGATCGCGCCCGCGACCTCGCGCGCTTCCGCGAAGGCGACGTCGCCGACCAGCCGGCCCTTCCCGTCCTCCTCCTGGAGCCGGTTGATGCCGACGTCGATCACGGTCGCGCCCGGCCGCAGCCAGTCGCCGCGGACCATCTCCGGCCGGCCGACCGCGGCGACCAGCACCTCGGCGCGGCGGCAGAGCGCCGGCAGGTCCCGGCTCCGCGAGTGGCCGATGGTCACCGTGCAGTCGGCGCCGAGGAGCAGCGCGACCATCGGCTTGCCGACGATGTTCGAGCGGCCGACGACCACGGCCTCGAGCCCGCGCAGGCCCGCCTCGCCGAGCGTCTCCTGGAGCAGGATGAGGCAGCCGAGCGGCGTGCAGGGGACGAGCAGGTCGTCGCCGACGTGGCCGCGTCCCGAGAACAGGCGGCCGACGTTGATCGGATGGAAGCCGTCGACGTCCTTGGCCGGCGAGATCGCCTCGATCACCCGGGCGGCGTCGATGCCGCCCGGGAGCGGCAGCTGGACCAGGATCCCGTCGACCTCGGGCGCGGCGTTGAGCGCTTCGATCTCCTCGAGCAGCGCGGGCTCGCTCGTGGCCTCCGGCAGCTCGACGAGCGCGCCGTCGATCCCGGCCTGCTCCGCCATCCGCTCCTTGGTCCGGACGTACGCGCGGCTCGCCGGGTGGTCGCCGACGATGATCACCCGCAGCCCCGGCGGCCGCCCGTGCCGGCGCCTGAAGCCCTCGCTCCGCTCCCGCAGACGATCCCGCAGCCGCGCCGCGGCCGCCTTGCCGTCGACGATCCGGGCCTGGCTCATGGCCCCCCTCCCGCTGGCGCGCGGTCGTTCTCGATCGCTCTCAAGGTCCGATCGAGGAGGTCCGGGGACCCGTCGAGGTGCAGCACCTTCTGCCGCGCCGTCTGCCCGCCGACCAGGGTGAGGTCGCGCGGAGGCAGGCCCCAGCGCCGGGCGAGCAGGCGCAGCAGCTCGCCGTTGGCGCGGCCCCCATCCGGGGGCGCGTTGACCCGGACGGCGAGGTGGCGCGTACCGGCGGCGTCGGTCTCGATGCCGCGCACCTCGCTCCTGGACGCGCGCGGCGTGACCCGGACCCTGATCCGGAGCCCGTCGGCATGCGGGCTCAGCCAGTCGGCCACGGACGCCTCCAGAAGCGTCACATGAACAGCTGGAACAGCAGCCGGCGGATGAAGACCAGGATCAGGATCAGCACCACCGGGGACACGTCGATGCCGCCGAGGTTCGGCAGCACGCTGCGGATCGGCCGGAGCGCCGGCTCGGTCGCGCGGAACAGGAACTCCTGGATCTGGAGGACGAACTGGTTGCGGGTGTTGATGACGTTGAACGCGACCAGCCAGCTGACGATCACCGAAGCGATGATCACCCAGATGTACAGTTCGATGACCGTGTCGATCAGCCAGTGGACCGGGTTCATGACCTCGCCGTTCGATGACGCCCGGTCTCGTGCGGGACCCGGCCGGTTGCGCGCGACGGCACTATAGCGAGCGCGTCCGGTTCGGGAAGACCCCGGCCCTTGGCGGCGTTCGCGCGGAGCCGGGGGCCCGCGAATCTTGACACGGCGAGGTCCGCTCACCATACAACGCCAGTGGCGGCGGGGCCGTAGCTCAGCTGGGAGAGCGCTAGAATCGCACTCTAGAGGTCGGGGGTTCGACTCCCCTCGGCTCCACCAACGCCACCGCCGGGGCCGTAGCTCAGCTGGGAGAGCGCGACGTTTGCACCGTCGAGGTCGTGGGTTCGATCCCCATCGGCTCCACCAGTGCCCTCCCGATGCACATGCCGGCCGGCCGGCGCCCGCCTCCGGTGCGTCGCCGGCGGCGGTCGCCGCACGGCCGGTCGGAGCGGCTCGCATGAGCGCCCTTGAACCCATGCTCAGAGAGACCGCAGGGCGTCGGCCGCAGAGCGCCGACGACGACGAGGCGGCCCGCGGCTTCGCCTGGAGCCGGGTGATCGGCCTGCCGGTGATCGCCGGGACGATGGACGCCGTCACCGACGGGATCCTCGCGCGGGCGGGCGCGGCCGAGGGCGGCTACGTCTGCGTCGCCAACGTCCACATGCTGGTCACGGCGCGGCGCGATCCTCGGTTCCGACCGGTGGTCGAGCAGGCGCCGCTGGTGGTCAGCGACAGTCGGCCGCTGGTCTGGGAGCTGCACCGCCAGGGGCTCACCTTCGCCGAGCAGCTCTACGGGCCGCTGCTGATGGTCGAGCTGTGCCGGAAGGCCGCCGCCGAGGGCACCCCGGTGTTCTTCTATGGTGGCGACGACCAGGTGCGGGACGCCCTGGTGTCCGAGCTGGCGCGCCGGTTCCCGGCCCTTCGCATCGCGGGCGCGGAGGCGGCGCCGCTGCTGCCGGCCGAGCCGCCCCTCGATCCGGCCCTCGTCGGGCGGATCAGGGCCTCGGGCGCGCGGCTCGTGTTCGCCGCCCTCGGCTGCCCCAAGCAGGAGTTCTGGATGCGCCGTCATGCGCCGGAGCTGGGCGCGGTCCTGCTCGGCGTCGGCCAGGCGTTCAACGTCGTCGCCGGCACCCTGCCCGATGCGCCGGACTGGATGCGAGCGCGCGGCCTCGGCTGGCTCTACCGGCTGGCGCGCGAGCCGCGGCGCCTCTGGCGGCGCTACGTCGTCACCAACAGCCTGTTCCTCGGCTACCTGGCGCGCGAGCGGCTCAGCGCACGGTTCCACCGGGCGGCGGGCTGAGCGGGTCCGCCGCGCCTTCGGGCGCGCGCCGGACCGGCTGGCCACGCCCGCCCCGGACCAGCAGGAACAGCGCGGCCACCACCAGGACCAGAGCGGCGAGCTCGGCAAGGCCTACGTCCTCCCCGAGGAGCAGCGCCGAGCTGATCACGCCCACCACCGGGACCGCGAGGGTCGCCGTCGCGGCGATGCTGGCGTCGACCAGCCGGACCAGGCGGTAATACGAGGTGATCCCGACCACCGTGCCGATCAGCGCGGTGAACAGGAACGCGAACCATGCCGGGCCGCTGATCGCGCCGAAGTCCGGGACCGGCTCGAGGAACCACCAGCCGGCCGCCATCGGGACCGCCCCGAGCACCATCTGCCAGGCGGTGAACGCCATCAGCGGCATGCGCAGGTCGAGCTTCTTGACGAGCACGGTGCCGCCCGCCCAGCAGACGGCGGCCGCCGTCATCAGGAGGCCGCCGGTGGGCGAGCTTCCGACCAGCGCCAGATCCTCGCCGAGGAGGAGCGCCAGCGCGCTGCCGCCGAGCACCAGCGCCGCGCCATGCTGCCAGCCGAGACGTTCGCCGAGCAGCCAGACGCTGAGCAGCGTCGCCCAGAGCGGCATGGTGAAGGCGATGA
>DASUSF010000298.1:0-4966 GCA_036375275.1 Geminicoccaceae bacterium
GAGGAGATCGCGGTCATGACCCTGGGCCAGCGCTTCGTCGACGACTGGCGGTGCAACGCCGATCACCTCGCCCGTCATGGCATGTACGACCCGGCGGACGAGCACGCCTCCTGCGGCGTGGGCTTCGTCGCCGCGATCGACGGCAAGCCGCGCCGCCGGGTCGTCGAGGCGGCGATCGACGCGCTGCGCGCGGTGTGGCACCGGGGGGCGGTCGACGCCGACGGCAAGACCGGCGACGGCGCCGGCATCTACCTGCAGATCCCGCAGGACTTCCTGCGCGAGCAGATCCGCAGCGGCAAGAGCCAGGACGGCCACATCGCGGTCGGCATGGTGTTCCTGCCGCGCACCGATTTCACGGGCCAGGAGCGCTGCCGCACGATCGTCGAGACCGAGATCTTAGGCTTCGGCTACAGCATCCTCGGCTGGCGCCAGGTCCCGGTCGACACCTCGGTGATCGGCGAGAAGGCGATCGCGACCCGGCCCGAGATCGAGCAGATCATCGTCGGCAACCCCAAGGGTGTCTCCGACGACGACTTCGAGCGCGAGCTGTTCCTGATCCGGAGGCGGATCGAGAACCAGGTGCTGGCCGAGCACATCAACGGCTTTTACATCTGCTCCCTGTCCTGCCGCTCGGTGATCTACAAAGGCCTGTTCCTCGCCGAGCAGCTCTCGGTGTTCTACCCCGACCTGCAGGACCCGCGCTTCGTCTCGAGCTTCGCGGTCTTCCACCAGCGCTACTCGACCAACACCTGGCCGTCCTGGAAGCTCGCCCAGCCCTTCCGCATGCTCGCCCACAACGGCGAGATCAACACGCTCCGCGGCAACCGCGCCTGGATGCTGAGCCACGAGACCCGGATGGTCGCCCCGGTGTTCGGCGACTGCAACGAGGACGTGAAGCCGATCGTCCAGGCGGGGAGCTCGGATTCTGCGGCGCTCGACGCGGTGGTCGAGGTGCTGGTCCAGGGCGGCCGCTCGCTGCCGCTGACCAAGACCCTCCTGATCCCGCCCGCGTGGGCGAAGAAGATGGCGATCCCCGAGGCCCACAAGGACCTGTTCTCCTACTGCAACTGCGTCATGGAGCCGTGGGACGGGCCGGCGGCCCTGGTCGCGACCGACGGCCAGTGGGTGGTCGGCGGGATGGACCGCAACGGGCTGCGCCCGATGCGCTACATCCGGACCGCGGACGGGCTGATCGTGGTCGGCTCGGAGACCGGCATGGTGCCGCTCGAGGAGAGCGCGATCGTCGAGAAGGGCCGGGTCGGGCCGGGCGAGATGATCGGCGTCGACCTCGCCCGCGGCATCTTCTACCACGACCGCGAGCTCAAGGACCTGCTCGCCGCCGAGAAGCCCTACGACCGGTGGGTCAAGAACATCACCCACCTCGAGGACCTGGCGGCGCGGCGCCCGGCCCGGCCGATGCAGCTCGAGCGGAGCGAGCTCCGCCGCCGGCAGAACCTCTACGGCCTCACCGTCGAGGACATGGAGCTGATCCTGGCGCCCATGGTGCAGGAGGCCAAGGAGCCGGTCGGCTCGATGGGCGATGACACCCCGATGGCGGTGCTCTCCGGGCGCTACCGCGGCCTGCACCACTTCTTCCGCCAGCAGTTCAGCCAGGTCACCAACCCGCCGATCGACCCGCTCCGCGAGTGGCGGGTGATGAGCCTCAAGACCCGCTACGGCAACCTCGGCAACGTCTACGACCAGGCGCCGAGCCAGACGCGGATCCTGCAGCTGCAGAGCCCGCTGCTGCTCAACACCGAGTACCAGGCCCTGCTCGGCTACTTCGGCAAGAAGGCGTGCGCGGTCGACTGCACGTTCGAGGCTGCAGGCGGTCCGGGCGCGCTGCGCGACGCGCTGGCCCGCATCCGGAGCGAGGCCGAGGATCACGTCCGCGGCGGCTGCGAGCAGGTGATCCTGACCGACGAGGACACCTCCGAGGATCGCGCCCCGGTGCCCATGATCCTCGCCGCCGGGGCGGTGCACAGCCACCTGGTCCGGGAAGGGCTCCGCTCCTTCAGCTCGATCACGGTCCGTTCCGGCGAGGCCCTCGACGTGCACTACATCGCGGTGCTGATCGGGGTCGGCGCGACCGCGGTCAGCGCCTGGCTCGCCGAGGCCGCGATCGCCGATCGCCACGCCCGGGGGCTGCTCGAGGGGCTGACCCTCGAGGAGTGCCTCGCCCGCTACAAGGAGGCGGTCGAGCAGGGGCTCCTGAAGGTGATGTCCAAGATGGGCATCTCGATCGTGTCGAGCTATCGCGGCGGCTACAACTTCGAGGCGGTCGGGCTGTCGCGCAGCCTGTGCGCCGAATACTTCCCCGGCCTGATCACGCGGATCTCGGGGATCGGCCTCGCCGGGATCCAGAACAAGGTGCTGGGCCTGCACCGGCGCGCCTTCGACGAGGACAACCCGCCGCTCCAGATCGGCGGGCTGTACCGCTACCGCCGCGGCGGCGAGCGGCACGCCTTCGAGGGTCGGGTGGTGCACCAGCTGCAGCACGCGGTCGCGACCGATTCCTACGCCGCCTACAAGAAGTACGCCGAGCTGATCTACTCGGCCGAGCCGGTGGCGCTCCGCGACCTGCTCGACTTCGCGAGCGACCGGGCGAGCCCGGTCCTGATCGACGAGGTCGAATCGATCACCGAGATCCGCAAGCGCTTCGTCACCCCCGGCATGTCGCTGGGCGCGCTCAGCCCGGAAGCGCACGAGACCCTGACCATCGCCATGAACCGGATCGGCGCCAAGTCCGACTCCGGCGAGGGCGGCGAGGGCAAGGAGCGGTTCACGCCGCGCCCGAACGGCGACAACGCCAACTCGCCGATCAAGCAGGTGGCGTCCGGGCGGTTCGGGGTCACCGCGGAATACCTCAACGCGGCGCGCGAGCTCGAGATCAAGGTCGCCCAGGGGGCGAAGCCCGGGGAAGGCGGCCAGCTGCCGGGGTTCAAGGTCACCGTCGAGATCGCGCGGCTGCGCCACTCGACGCCGGGCGTGAGCCTGATCTCACCGCCGCCGCACCACGACATCTACTCGATCGAGGACCTGGCCCAGCTGATCTACGACCTGAAGCAGATCAATCCCGAGGCCAAGGTGTGCGTGAAGCTGGTCTCCGAGGCCGGCATCGGCACGATCGCGGCCGGCGTCGCCAAGGCCAGGGCGGACGTGATCCTGGTCTCCGGCCACTCCGGCGGCACCGGCGCCTCGCCCCAGACCTCGATCAAGTTCGCCGGCACGCCCTGGGAGATGGGGCTGTCCGAGGTCAACCAGGTGCTGACCCTGAACCGGCTGCGGCACCGGGTCGTGCTGCGCACCGACGGCGGCATCAAGACCGGTCGCGACGTGGTGATCGCGGCCATGCTCGGGGCCGAGGAGTACGGCGTCGGCACGGCGTCGCTGGTCGCCATGGGCTGCATCATGGTCCGCCAGTGCCACTCCAACACCTGCCCGGTCGGGGTCTGCACCCAGCGGCCGGAGCTGCGCGAGAAGTTCGAGGGCACGCCGGACCGGGTGGTGAGCCTGTTCACGTTCATCGCCGAGGAGGTGCGCGAGATCCTCGCCACCCTCGGGCTGCGCTCGCTCGAGGAGGCGGTCGGGCGGACCGACCTGCTGCGCCAGGTGAGCCGCGGCAGCCCCGATCTCGACGATCTCGACCTCAACCCGATCCTCGCCCAGGCCGACACCGGCGGCCACCCGCGCCACTGCGTGATCAAGGGCCGGAACGACGTCCCGGACAGCCTCGACGCGCAGATGATCAAGGATGCCGCCCCGGCGCTGAACGAGGGTGAGAAGATGCAGCTCGCCTACAACGTCCGGAACGTGCACCGGGCCGTGGGCACGCGGCTGTCGGCGCACATCACCCGGCGCTATGGCATGGACCGGCTGCCGCCCGGTCAGATCACGGTCCGGCTCCGCGGCTCCGCCGGCCAGTCGCTCGGCGCGTTCGCGGTCAACGGCCTCCGGCTCGAGGTCTTCGGCGACGCCAACGACTACGTCGGCAAGGGCCTGTCGGGGGGCACGATCGTCGTCCGGCCGACCGTCTCGAGCCCGCTGGTCGCCGCCGACAACGTGATCATCGGCAACACCTGCCTGTACGGGGCCACGGCGGGCGAGCTGTTCGCTGCCGGGCGCGCGGGCGAGCGCTTCGCGGTGCGGAATTCGGGCGCGGTCACCGTGGTCGAAGGCTGCGGCGACAACGGCTGCGAGTACATGACCGCCGGCACCGCGGTGATCCTCGGCCCGGTCGGCGACAACTTCGCGGCCGGGATGAGCGGCGGCATGGCCTACGTCTACGATCCCGAGGAGCGCCTGCCGGAGCTGATCAACGGCGACATGGTCGTGCACCAGCGGATCGAGGTCGCCCACTACGCCGCCCAGCTGCGCGACCTGATCGAGGCGCATCAGAAGAGCACGCAGAGCAAGGCGGCGGAGCGGCTGCTGCACGACTTCGAGCGCGAGCTCGGCCGCTTCTGGCAGATCGTGCCGCGGGAGATGCTGGACAAGCTCGACGTGCCGGTCACCGCCGCCGCCCAGGCGGCGGCGATCACCGCCTGAGCGGTCGGATCACGTCGGGCGAGGAAGAGGTCGGTCCTGAAGTCCCGGCGGCGCCGGGTGCGCACGCCGGCCTCCCGCGCATTCGGCGCTCGAGGCCGGCGCGATGAGGCTCAGGGCTTCATTTCAGGTGGCCGCGGACGGCATGCGCCGTCGCGGGCTCGGGCTTCGGAGTCGGGAGATCTTGGCGGCGCCCGGTCGGACGCCTCGGTGGCGCTCTGGTCGAACTCTCCCGGGGGCGGCCGTGCCGTCCCCCGGGATGGAGCTCGCGATGTCAGACGTCCACGCCGCCTACTGCTGCGTCGTGGTCGGAGCCGTCTCCGACTCGCCGAGGGCGGTCGTCGATTCCTGCTGGGTCGGCTCCATCTGGCTCTGGTCCGCGGGCTGGTCTGCAGGCTGGTCGCACGCCGAGAGCATGAGC
>DASUSF010000299.1:0-3219 GCA_036375275.1 Geminicoccaceae bacterium
CAGTTCGGGAAGTAGTAGGCCGAGTGGGTCGGGATGTTGGCGTCGAAGACGGCGTGCTTGAGCTGCGCGAACACCGGGTCGTCGGCGGCGATCACGTCCCAGGCCTTCATGCTCGGCGGCGGCCCGCCGGTCTCGTTCCACTGCCGGACCTGGCCGTCGATGTCGGTGAGCATGGCGCCGAGCATCTCCTTGGCGACCGCCTTCCGCTCGTCCGGCACGCCCTTCGGGATCGCCCAGCCCCAGATCTCGTTCCAGGCGATCGCCTCCTCGTTGCGCGGCCCGACCGGGAAGCGCGCCATCCCGACCTTGCCGGCGATGCGCGACTTGTTCTCGTCGTTGAAGTCGCCGAAGTGGGTCGAGTCCACGAGCGTGAAGGCGGCGTCCCCGGCCATGAAGATCGCGTTCGCCTCGTCGCGGCCGTAGGCGGTCATGCCGGGCGGGCTGATCTTGTGCTCGTTCATCGCGTCCCACCAGAACTCGACGTTCTCGACCCCGCACGGCTCCGCGATCGCCGGCTCCCAGCCGTTCTCCTCGAGCACCGCGTTGTCGCGCTCGTAGATCGGCTGGAAGATGTCGCAGTCGTTCGACCACATGGTCCACCAGAAGCTGAACCAGGTGTGGTTCATCTTCATCCCGCCGACGTAGCCCCACTTGACGTCGCCGGCTTCCTGCAGGCGCTTGCTGACCTCGACCAGCTCGTCGAAGGTCGTCGGCACCTCGTCCTCGGACACGAGGTCGGTCCGGTAGAAGAACGTGCCGACGGTGTGCGCCATCGGCACCACCGTGACCTCGCCGTCGTCGTTGTAGAAGGCATCCAGCGGATGCTTGGCGACGTCCTCCATGCCGGCAATGTCGCCGGTCGGCTCGACCCACTTCTTCCACAGCTGGCCCCAGTCGTCGTTGTGCCAGATGATGTCGAACTGGTCGCCGCCGGAGGTGAGGGTCGCGGTCACCTTCTCCTGGAAGACGTCGTAGGCCATCGGGATCTTGGTGAGCTTGACGTCGTTCGCGGCGGCCCAGTCCTCCATGATGGCGACGTTGGCCTCATGGATCGGGTGCTTCATGTAGCCGATCTTGACCTCGGTCTGCGCGACGGCCGAGCCGGCGAGCAGCAGAACGGCCGTGGATGCGCCGGCCGCGAGCGCGTGCCGGCGGGTCGCCTTCATCATGGGTAGCCTCCCTGTCTCCCTGCGGGCACCCGCCTTCGACCCTTCCCCGAAGCCGGTTGGGACGGTCAGGGCGCCCCGTTCGCGACATTGATAGGCGCCAAAGAGCGGTCCGTCCACCGGGTGACAGGGCGAGGCGGAGCGGGCATGATTGCGCTATCATCGGCCGCCGCCCCGCGACCTCCCGCCCACGCCCTCATCGAGGAGACCACGATGCCGCGCTTCACCGAGTTCGAGCCGAAGGGGGTGATCCCCGCGTGCCTGCTGCCGATGCACGAGGACCTGTCGATCGACGAGGCGGGCTACCGGAAGCACCTCCGGGACGTCGCCGCCGTGCGGGGCATCACCGCGATCACGGTCAACGCCCACGCCTCGGAGGCGGCGTCCTGCAGCGTCGCCGAGCAGGAGCGGGTGCTGGCGCTCACCCTCGACGAGATCGGCGACCGGGTGCCGGTGGTGAACGGCATCTACGCCGACGGCAGCCACTACGGCGCCGCGCTCGCGCGCATGGCGGCGCGTGGCGGCGCGTCCTGCCTCCTGGTCTTCCCGCCGAACCCGATGGCGATGGGCGGCCAGCTGCGCCCGGAGATGGCGCTCGCCCACTTCAAGACCATCGCGGCGGCGAGCGACCTCCCGATCATCGTCTTTCAGTACCCGGCCGCCGGCGGCCTCGGCTACCCGCTCGCGACCCTGGTCAGGCTCGCCGAGGAGGTGCCGCAGATCCGGGCGATCAAGGACTGGTGCAACGATCCGATGCTGCACGAGCGGCACATCCGGACGCTCCAGGGGCTGCCGCGACCGGTGACGGTGCTCTCGACCCACTCGAGCTGGCTGATGAGCTCGCTGGTGATGGGCGCGGGGGGCCTGCTGTCCGGTGCCGGCTCGGTGATCGCCGACCTGCAGGTGGCCCTGTTCGAGGCGGTGCAGGCCAGGGACCTGGCGCGCGCCCAGGCGGTCAACGACCGGCTCTACCCGATGCAGCAGGCGTTCTACGCGCCGCCCTTCCTCGACATGCACAACCGGATGAAGGAGGCGCTGGTCCTGCTCGGCCGGCTGGAGCGCGCGGTGGTCCGCCCGCCGCTGGTCAAGCTCGGCGAGCACGAGATCGCCCGCCTGAAGGAGGCGATCGCGGACGCGCGGCTCGGCGAGCAGGGCGCGCTCGACCTCGCCGCCTGAGCCGGCCGCAGGCAGCTCCGGGCCGGGCGGGTTCAACGGATCAGCACCACCCGGGCGCCGACCTCCAGCTCCGTCCAGGCCCGGTCGGCGGTCAAGGCCGGCAGTTCGCGCTGGAGCGCCAGGGCGAGGCAGGCCCGGTCGCCGAGCGAGAGCCCGTGCGGTTGCGTTCGTGGTAGCAGTTCCGCGGCACGACGGGCGTGGATGGTGTCGAAGGGGACGACCTCGAGAGCGGTTTCAGCCAGGTCGGCAAGAACGCGACCGACGTCGAGACCGTCGCGCACGAGACGGGTCAGGACCTCGGCGAGGTTGACCGCGGAGATCAGCACCGTTCCGCTCTCGAGGTCGACCTGGTCGTATCCCGGTTCCCGGAAGATGCAGGCGAGCAGCGCCGACGCGTCGAGGACGATGGCCGCGCCTCCGCCCTATTCGGATTGTTCTCGAGCCGCTTCCTGCCGGCGCTCGACGAGGAACTCGTCGACCACGTTCGCTGGCTTGCTCTCGCCGTAGAACTGGTCGACGTAGGTCTGCAAGCGATGGATCGCCGGTGGCGCTCCGTCGGGCGCGTCGTGGCCTGGCTTCGCGACCGCCGCCTCGAGGATCGCGCGTGCTTCGGCCTCCATGCTCCGACCGTGCTCGGCGGCGCGCATCCGGAGGCGCCGATGGACCTCGTCCGGCAGCTTGCGGATGCTGAGCGTCGCCATGGCCATCATGTAGCCGGACGCCGGCATTGCCGTCAACGCGCGCGATCCGGCTACAGCGCCGGCGGCCGCAGCGTCAGGCTCTGCCCGTGCTCCTTGAGCCAGCGGCGGTGGCGGCCGTAGTCCGGCATAAGCTCCGCGACCCGGCGCCAGAAGGGCGGCTGGTGGTGCGGGTGCTC
>DASUSF010000300.1:0-5108 GCA_036375275.1 Geminicoccaceae bacterium
CCGCCCGGCCGCAGCACCCGGGCCATCTCGGCCACGGCCTGGCGGCGGACCTTCCGCGGCAGCTCGTGGAACAGGTAGATCGAGGTCACGAGCGCGAAGCTCGCATCCTCGAACGGCATGGCCTCGGCCGGCGCCTCGACGAAGCTGGTCCAGGACCACGGCCGGAGGTTGTCCCGGGCCTTCGCGAGATAGGGCGCGGAGAGGTCCAGCGCGGTCACCGGGAGACGGGGGAAGTTCTGCTTGACGAAGGTGAGGAAGCGCCCGGTGCCGGCGGCGACGTCGAGCAGCGGCTGGTCCGGGAGCCGGCGGCTCGCGAGGAAGTCGGCGATCGGCGGCAAGGCCTGGCGCCGCATCGCGTCCGCGCCGCCGGAGAACAGCACCTCGACCTGGAAGTCGTAGAGCGCCGCCGACTCCTCGCTCAGCCACCCGTCGGTCTGGAAGTGGAAGTTCTGCAGGTAGTAGCGCGGGTAGGGCTTCTCCTCCCGCTGCCGCGCCCTGAGCACCTCCTGGTGCGACCCTTCGGCACGCCTGCGGTTGACCTCGCCGATGTCGGCGAAGAACCGGCGGCTCGCCTGCAGCGCATCCAGCGGATTGACCATGACGTCGTGCGGGAGCGCGTAGCGGCCGGAGTCGATGTTGGTCCGGTCGCGGCGGAACAGCTCGAACAGGTCGCGCGTCAGGTCCTCCCGCGACGGCAGCGGGCCCTCGACCGCCACCGGCTGTCCCGTCCGCTCGATCTGCCGCCGGGCGAGCTGGTAGTGGCCGCGGAACCACGCCACCCGGGCGCTCTGGGTGACGTCATAGGTGAGCCGCTCGAGCCGGTTCATCCGATCCCTCTCTCGCGGTTGCCGGTCCGGTTAAGATGGTCCAGCGGGCCGCCGCCGCCCAGCCGCTCGTCGAGGGGCGAGGCCGATGCTATCTCGGCATCATGTCGCTCGCCGTCGTCCACCATCCGGCCTTCAGCGCGCCGATGCCCAGGAGCCATCGCTTCCCGATGGGCAAGTTCGCGCGCCTGATGCGGGTGCTGCTCGAGGACGGGGTCGTGAGCCCGGGGATGGTCCACGTCCCCGAGCCGGCGCCGCGGCGCTGGCTCGACCTCGCGCACGACCCCGGCTACGTCGACGACATCCTGACCCAGACGCTGGATCCGGCGGCCGAGCGGCGGATCGGCCTGCCGATCTCGCCGGACGTCGCGCTCCGCTCGAGGGCCGCGGTGGCGGGCACCCTCCTCACCGCCCGGCTCGCGCTCGAGCGCGGCATCGCGTGCAACACCGCGGGCGGCAGCCACCATGCGTTCGAAGCCTACGGGTCCGGCTTCTGCGTGTTCAACGACGTCGCGGTCGCGGCCCGGGTGCTGCTCGCGGAAGGGGCGATCGGGCAGGCGCTGGTGGTCGATCTCGACGTCCACCAGGGCGACGGCACCGCCTCGATCTTCGCCCACGAGCCCCGGGTGTTCACCTTCTCGATGCACTGCCGGACCAACTTCCCGGCACGCAAGCAGCGGAGCGACCTCGACCTTGCGCTCGACCCGGACCTCGAGGACGATGCCTACCTCCGCCTGCTCGGGGAGCACCTGCCGGGCCTGCTCGACGACGTCCGGCCCGATCTCGTGTTCTTCAACGCCGGCGTCGACCCGCACGGCGACGACCGGCTCGGGCGGCTCAGCCTCAGCGAGCGCGGCCTATGGGCGCGGGAGACGCTGGTCTTCGAGACCTGCCTGCGGCGCGGCGTGGCGGTGGCGGGAGTGCTCGGCGGCGGGTACGCCCCCGATCTCGATCAGCTGGCGCGGCTGCACTCGATCCAGCACCGGGTCGCCGGCGCGGTGCTGGGCCGGCTGCGTCCGTGATCGTCCGGCCGCTCAGTCGACGCTCGCCGCGAGGATCATGCTGAGATGGGCGAGCGGGCGCCCGGTCTCCCGGGCCCACGCGTTGAAGGCGGCCTCTGCCGCCTGGCGCGCCCTCGCCGTCTTCGGCGGCCCGTCGAGGACCCCCACCCCGACCAGTCCGCGCACCACCGCGTCGGTGAAGATGAAGGTGTCGCGGCCGGCCATGCGCAGGAAGACCGGCGCGGAGTTCCCGCCGAGCTGGCTGAAGCGCTTCGAGAGATCGGCCCAGAGCCCCGTCACGTCCTCGACCGGCCATGCGGCGAGATGCGGCCCCATCCCGCCCCGCTCCTCGCGCAGCCGGATCATCGCGGCCGCGTTGTCGCGCACCGACCTGAGCTTCCCGAAGTGGCGGATCAGCCGGGTGTCCGCCTGCAGCCGATCGATGTCCTCATCCGACATCGCGCGCACCCGCGCCGGCTCGAAGCCGTGGAAGACCTCCTCGAACGCGGGCCATCTGCCGTCCACGACGCTGTGCTTGAGGCCGGCGCGGAAGATTCTGAGCGACATCAGGGAGAGGTAGCGGTCGTCGGGCGTCCCCCGGAGCTCGGCGGCGCTCTTCACCGCCGGCAGCCGGGCCTCGAGCCCGGCCTCCCCGACCCGGGCGAGCGCCCGCTCGAGGATCGGCCCGAACCCGCTCACGTGGCGCCGGCGCTCAGTAGGCGTTGGGGCTGGTGAAGCCGACGAACAGGGTGCGGACGATGATCCGGATGTCGAACAGCAGCGACCAGTTCTCGATGTAGTACAGGTCGTAGCGCACCCGGGCTTCCATCTTCTCGACCGTCTCAGTCTCGCCGCGCAGCCCGTTGACCTGCGCCCAGCCGGTGATCCCGGGCTTGACCCGGTGGCGGGCGAGGTACTCGTCGATCAGGCGCGCGTACTGCTCGTTGAGCGACACCGGATGCGGGCGCGGCCCGACGATCGACATCCTCCCGTCGAGCACGTTGATGAACTGCGGCAGCTCGTCGAGCGAGGTGCGGCGGAGGAACCGGCCGACCCGGGTGACGCGCGGGTCGTCCCGCGTCGCCTGGCGGATCGCCGCGTTCTCGCACTGGTCGACGTACATGGTGCGGAACTTGAAGACCTCGATGACCTCGTTGTTGAAGCCGTAGCGCTTCTGCCGGAACAGGACCGGGCCGCGGCTGTCGAGCTTGATCGCGAGCGCGATCAGGGCGAACAGCGGCGCGATCAGGAGCAGGATGCCGGCGGCCAGGACCCGGTCCTCCAGCGTCTTCAGGATGTAGCTCCAGCCGGCGAGCGGGCGCTCGAAGACGTTGAGCATCGGCACGCCGCCGAGATGCGAGACCTGGCGGTGGAGCAGATGGAAGCCGATCAGGTCGGGGCACAGGCGGACGTCGACCGGCAGGCTGCGAAGCTTCTTGATGCACCCGAGCAGGCGGTCCTCGGCATCCCAGGGCAGGGCGACGATCACCTGATCCACCGGGTTGCGGCGGGCGAACGCGATCAGGTCGTCGCTGTTGCCGCGCACCGGGATCCCGTTGACCTCGGCGGGGACGCGGTCGGAGCGGTCGTCGAACAGGGCGACCACCCGCTCGGCGCCGTTGGCCTCACGGCTGAAATGCTCGATCAGTCGGCGCCCGTGCTCGCCGGCGCCGAAGACCAGGATGTTCCGGGTCAGCCGGCCGCCCCGCTGCCAGTGCCGGATCTGGTGCTTGAGGAGCAGGCGGACGCTGAACAGGCCGAAGAAGCCGTACACGAACCAGAGGCCGACCCAGAGCCGGGAGGTGTCGATCAGCGGCACCTTGGTGATGAAGCCGAGGGCCAGCAGGC
Organism: Geminicoccaceae bacterium; assembly: GCA_036375275.1. Taxonomy (GTDB): domain Bacteria; phylum Pseudomonadota; class Alphaproteobacteria; order Geminicoccales; family Geminicoccaceae; genus DASUSF01. Next base: position 3,674 of record DASUSF010000300.1, read on the forward strand.
AGAGGATCACCGCGGTCCAGGCCAGGAGCAGACGCCCGGACTGGGCGAACATGTTGGTCAGGCCGTGGAAGGTGTACAGGCCGGCGACCTGGAAGATGTTGGTGGTGAGCAGCATGGCGAGCACGCCGGCATACAGCTCCACCGTGCCGAAGCCCTCGAGCCCCGGATAGCGGGTCAGGTACCCGAGGATGGCGGCGACGAACACCACCACCGCTTCCGCGACCCGCAACATCCCCAGCACCACCGTCGGGGACAGCCATTCGCCGCCGCGCAAGCGCTCCTGCACCGCGTCGACCGTGACCGACATTGAGACCTCCGACACCACCGGAACGGCCGAGCCGTTCCGCAGGATGAACTGCCCAGCCCAACGCCCAATCGGGCGAAAAGGTCCGGGGGGCTCTTGGCGGCTCGCTCTCCGTTCGCCCGAGATTAGTGGCCGCGCTCCCTCCGTGATACAGGCTCATGCGGGATAAAGCCCGTACTGAGGGGCGCATTGCGGCCTATGGGTCACGCGAATCGCGGGCGCCTGTGACCGGCCGGCAACATTTCCGCCGGCGGATCGGCCAGCGGCGTCCCCGGGAACATTAGGACCGGGCCGTCGGTCGCGGCGGCGTCGTCGGGGTCATGGGTCACCAGGAGGGTCGGCAGGCCGGCTCCCCGCGCATGGTCGAAGACGAAGCTGCGGATCCGGTCGCGGAGCGCTGCGTCGAGGCGGGCGAAGGGCTCGTCGAGGAGCAGCGCGCGTGGCTCGGCCAGCAGGGTCCGGAGGAGGGCGACGCGGGAGCGCTGGCCGCCGGAGAGGGTCGCCGGGTCGCGCTCGGCGAAGCCCTCGAGCTCCGCCTCCACGAGCGCCGCCTCGACCCGCGCCCGGCGCGCGGCGCCGCGGACCTGGGCCGGGACGGCAAAGCCGAGGTTCTGGCCGACCGAAAGGTGCGGGAACAGCATGTCGTCCTGAAACAGGATACCGACCCGGCGCCGTTCCGGCGGCAGGTGCTCGACCGCGACGCCGTCCACGAGCACGCGACCGCTCCAGCCGAAGCCGGGCTCGAGGGTGCCGCAGATCAGCGACAGCAGGCTCGACTTGCCGCAGCCGCTCGGGCCCATGAGCGTCGTGACCGTGCCGGGGGCGACCTCCAGGTCGAGGCCCTCGAGCAGCGTCCGGCCGCCGATCCGAAGGCCGACCTGCTCGAGCCGGAGGCCGGCCGTCATGCGCCCACCCACATCGCCCGGCGGTCGCGAAAGCGCCAGGCGGGGATCGAGAGCGCGATCGCGAAGCCGAGCAGCGGCAGCACGGCGAGCACGAAGGCGAACAGGCCGACGATGCGGCGGTTGCCGCCCGCGGCGAGGCTCAGCGCCTCGGTGGCCAGCGTCGCGAGGCGCCCGGCGCCGGCGAACACGGTCGGCAGATACTGCGCGGTGCTGACCGCGAAGCCGA
>DASUSF010000301.1:0-7015 GCA_036375275.1 Geminicoccaceae bacterium
CCCGACCTGCTCGAACAGCGCCGCGATCCGGTCGCGCGGCGCCGGCAGGCCGTAGTTGCCGAGCGGCTCGGCGACGATCGCCCCGGCCCGCATCCGGAGGTTCAGCGACGAGTACGGGTCCTGGAAGATGACCTGCATGCGCCGCCGGTGCGGCCGCATCGCGTGGCGGTCGAGCGACGTGATGTCGACGCCCTCGAGCCGGATCTCGCCGGCGGTCGGCTCGACCAGCCGGAGGACCGTCCGCCCGACCGTCGACTTGCCGCAGCCGCTCTCGCCGACCAGGCCGAGGGTCTCGCCGTGGCCGATGGCGAAGCTCACCCCGTCGACCGCACGCACCTGGGCGACCGTCCGGCTGAAGACCCCGCGCCGGACCGGGAAGTGCTTGACCAGGTCCCGGGCCTCCAGCACCGGAGCCCGGGCCGAGGCGCTCTCAGGCAAGGCGCAGCTCCGGGACCCGGTGCCATTCGAAGCACGCGGTCCGGTGCTCCGGCGCCTTCGTCTCCAGCGGCGGCTGCTCCTTCCGGCAGCGGTCGGTCGCGAGCGGGCAGCGAGGCGCGAACCGGCACCCGGGTGGCAGGTCCCGAAGGGACGGCACGAAGCCCGGGATCTCGTTGAGGTGCCGGGCGCCCTCGGGAGGCGCGGCGCCGGGCGGCGGCAGGCGCGGGATCGAGGCGATCAGCCCCGCGGTGTAGGGGTGCAGCGGGCGCCGGAACAGCACCTTCACCGGCGCTTCCTCGACCACCAGGCCGGCGTACATCACGACCACCCGCTGCGCGGTCTCGGCGACCACGCCGAGGTCGTGGGTGATCATCATCACCGCCGTGCCGAGCTTCTCCCGGAGCTCGTTGATCAGGTGCAGGATCTGCGCCTGGATGGTGACGTCGAGGGCGGTGGTCGCCTCGTCGGCGATGAGCAGCTTCGGGTCGCACGCCAGCGCCATCGCGATCATCACCCGCTGGCGCATCCCGCCGGACAGCTCGAACGGGTACTGGTCGATCCGCCGCGCCGGCTCCGGGATGTGGACCGTGTGCAGGCTCTCCATGGCGCGCGCCCTGGCCTCGCGCTTGCCAACGCGGCGATGCGTCCGGATCGTCTCGGCGAGCTGGTAGCCGATCCGGAGCACCGGGTTGAGCGAGGTCATCGGCTCCTGGAAGATCATCGAGATCGCGCTGCCGCGAAGCTTCCGCATCTGCGGCTCGGAGAGCTCCAGGAGATCGACCCCCTCGAGCTCGATCCGCCCGGCGACGATCCGCCCCGCCGGCTCTGCCACGAGACGCATCACCGAGAGCGCGGTCACGCTCTTGCCACTGCCGCTCTCGCCGACCACGCCCAGCGTCTCGCCGCGCCGGACCTCGAACGAGACCCCGTCGACCGCCTTGACCACGCCGTCGCGGGTGAAGAAGTGGGTCTTCAGATCCTGGATCCGCAGCACCGCAGCCGCGGATGGGGCCTCCTCCTCAGTCCGGTCCGGGTGGGGCCGCGGCGCAGCCTGGGCTTGGTGCAGGGCGTCAGATGCCGAGGGCACAGCCGTCCTTCCGCGGCTCGGACCCGCCGATCAGCACGCCCGCCTCGTGGTCGATCCAGATCGCCTGGCCGCCCCCCACCGGGACGTCGAGCCGGACCACGTCGTGGCCCCGGGCCCGGAGGTCCTCCGCCACCGCTTCCGGGACCGGGGCCTCGAGCCGGAGCTCGCCCCCGTATGCAAAGCAGCGCGGGCGGGCGAGCGCCTCCTGCGGGTCGAGGTCGAGGTCGAGCAGGTTGGTCAGCAGCAGCGTGTGCCCGACCGGCTGGAAGTGCCCGCCCATGACCCCGAACGGCATGACCGCGCGGCCGTCCTTGCCGAGCATGCCCGGGATGATCGTGTGCATCGGCCGCTTCCCCGGCTCGATCACGTTCGGGTGGCCGGCGACCAGACGGAAGCTGGCGCCCCGGTTCTGCAGCATCACCCCGCTCTTCGGCGCCATGATCCCGGAGCCGAAGCCGGCGAACAGCGAGTTGATGAACGAGACCGCGGTCCGGTCGCGATCGACCACGGTGAGGTAGGTCGTGTCGGTGTGCAGGACCGGGTCCACCGGCTCCGGCTCGCCCGCCCGGGCGAGGTCGATCCGGGCTCGGATCCGTTCCGCCTCGCGGGCCGACAGCAGCCGCTCGACCGGCACGTCGACGAAGTCCGGGTCGCCGATCAGGGCATCCCGCCGCGCGTACGCCGCCTTCGCGACCTCGGCGACGAGGTGGATGCGGTCGGCCTCGCTGTAGCGGTCGTCACCGAAGTCGTAGCCGGCGAGCGCGTTGAGCATGACCAGCGCCGCGATGCCCTGGCCGGCGGGGGGAATCTCGTAGACGTCGTAGCCGCGATAGCGGGTGCTGATCGGGTCGACGTAGGTGCAGGCGGTGGCCGCGAGGTCGTCCTCGGTGTGCAGGCCGCCGAGCTCGCGCAGGCGCCCGACGATGTCGTCGGCGACCGGACCCGTGTAGAAGCCGTCCCGGCCGTACTTCGCGATCCGCCTGAGGGTCGAGCCGAGCTCCGGCTGGCGATGCCGCTCGCCGACCCGCGGCGCCCGGCCGCCCGGCAGGAAGCGCTCGCGGCTGTGCGGGTCCCGCTCGAGCTTCGGGGTCAGGAGGTGCCAGTCGTGGGCGACCCGGGGCGCCACCAGATAGCCGTCCTCGGCCGCCCGGATCGCGGGCTGCAGGAGGTCGCCGATCGGCCGCGTGCCGTGGTCGGCGAGCAGCCGGCACCAGGCGTCGATCGCGCCGGGGACGGTCACCGCGTGCGGCGTCTGGATGTCGATCTCGTCGATCCCCTGCCCCCGGTACCAGTCCAGGGTCGCCGCGGCCGGCGCGCGCCCGGAGCCGTTGAGGCCGAGCGGCGCCGCGCCACCCTTGCTCAGGAGCACGAAGCAGTCGCCGCCGATTCCGGTCGAGTGGGGCTCGATCACGCAGAGCAGCGCCGACGCCGCGACCGCGGCATCGACCGCGTTGCCGCCCGCCCGGAGCACGTCGAGCGCGGCCAAGGTCGCGGCCGGGTGAGCGGTCGCGGCGACCCCGTTCTCGGCGTACACCGCCGAGCGGCCCATATTGAAGTCGCGCTGCCTCATCTTTGCCTCCTCACGCTCGTCGAGCACCGTCACGCCCCCTGATCTGCCGCCTGCGGACAGTCGAGCAGAGCGAGATGCGAAATCAAGCGCCACTACTTTGTAGTATCGACACCCGCACCGAGTTGTCGACGTCAGATCGACCTGCTGTCCTGTTTACAGTCGACGCGGCAACGAAGCAAGCAGGGAAGGGGCAGACGATGCTGAAGGCGAGAACCCTGGGCGGCTGGCTGATGGCGGGTGTGCTCGCGGGCGGCCTGCTGGGAGCGGATCAGGCGCGAGCGCAGGACAAGGTTCTGCGCGTCGTGCCGTACGCCGACCTCCGCAACACCGACCCGATCTGGACGACGGCGACGATCACCCAGCACCACGGCTACATGATCTACGACGTGCTGTTCGCGATGGACGAGAATTTCGTCCCGCAGCCGCAGATGGTCGGCGACTACGCGATCAGCGACGACAACCTGACCTACACCTTCACGCTCAGGGATGGCCTGACCTTCCACGACGGGGCGCCGGTGACCGCGGAGGACGTGGTGGCGTCGCTGAACCGCTGGGGCGTGCGCGACAAGATGGGTCAGGCGCTGATGTCGCTGACCGAGAGCATCACCGCCGTCGACGAGAAGACGGTCGAGCTGAAGCTCAAGGAGCCGTACGGCCTGACCATCGAGACCCTCGCCAAGCCGACCAGCAACGTCGCCTTCATCATGCCCAAGCGACTGGCCGAGACCGATCCGTTCGAGCAGGTGACCGACTTCACCGGCTCCGGCCCGTACCGGTTCGTCGAGGAGGAGTGGGTCCCCGGCAACAAGGTGGTCTACGAGAAGTTCGAGGAGTACGTCCCGCGCGAGGAGCCGGCGAGCGGCCTCGCCGGCGGCAAGGTCGTGAAGGTCGACCGGGTCGAGTGGTTCTACATCCCGGATCCGGCGACCGCGATCGCGGCCTTGCAGAACGACGAGGTCGACTTCTACGAGGCGCCCCCGATCGACCTCGTGCCGGCGCTGGAGGCGGACCCGAACATCGTGGTCGACATCCAGAACCCGGTCGGGCTCCAGGTGGTGCTCCGGCCCAACCATCTGTACCCGCCGTTCGACAAGGCGGAGGCGCGCCAGGCGCTCGCCTATGCGGCAGACCAGACCGAGTACATGACCGCGATGGTCGGCAACCCCGAGTTCTACACGACCTGCGACTCGCTGATGATGTGCGGCACGCCCTATGCGACCAACGCCGGCGGCGGCGAGCGCATGGTCACGAGCGACATGGACAAGGCGAAGGAGCTGATGGATTCGGTCTACCAGGGCGAGAAGGTCGTCCTGATGCACCCGACCGACCACCCGACCGGCAACGCCGCGCTGGTCACGGCGTCGAAGCTCCGCGAGCTCGGCGTCGACGTCGAGCTTCAGGCCATGGACTGGGCCACCCTGACCTCGCGGCGGACCTCCAAGAATCCGCCGGAGGAGGGCGGCTGGAACCTGTTCCACACCCGCCACGGCGGCATGGCCTCGGCCTCGCCGGTCTCCCACCTGAGCCTCGCGACGGGCGGCGAGGACGCATGGTTCGGCTGGCCCGACAACGAGAAGATCGAGGAGCTCAGGATCGCCTTCGGCCTCGAGACCGACGAGGCGAAGCGGAAGGCGATCATGGAAGAGCTGCACGCCGAGGCCATGGCCTACCAGCCGTTCGTCTCGGTCGGGCAGTACACCATCCCGTCCGCGTACCGCACCAGGGTCAAGGGCGTCCTCCGCACCCCGGCGTTGGTGTTCTGGAACATCTCGCTCGAGGAGGGCTGAGCCGCGCGTCGCCGCGGTTCTGCGACAGCCGCGGCGACCCTCGAGACACGAACCGGCGGTGGCGGGCGGGGGCGCCGCCGTCGGATGGCGCGACCCGGGGCAGGAAGAACGCCGATGTCAGTGTCGATGTCAGTGCCGATGTCAGTGCTGGTGCGCTAGGGTCATGCTCGCCTACGCGATCCGCCGGATCATCGCCACGATCCCGGTCCTGTTCGTGGTGGCGGTGCTGATCTTCCTGCTGCTGCACCTGGGGCCGAGCGACCCGGCGGCGGTGATCGCGGGCGACTTCGCCGATCCCGCGCACATCGACCGGATCCGCGAGAAGCTCGGCCTCGACCGGCCGCTGCACGTCCAGTTCGGGGTCTGGCTCGCGGACGTGTTGCGCGGCGACCTCGGCACCTCGATCTTCAACGAGCGGCCGGTCGCCGAGCTGATGCTGCAGCGGGTCGAGCCGACGCTGGCGCTGACCCTCTCGACCATCACATTCGCCATCATGGTCGGGGTGCCGTTCGGCGTGATCGCAGCCTGGCAGGCCGGGCGGCTGCCCGACCGGCTGATCATGATGCTGTCGGTCACCGGCTTCTCGCTGCCGGTGTTCGTGCTCGGCTACATCCTGGTCTACGTCTTCTCGATCCGGCTCGGCGTCCTGCCGGTCCAGGGCTACGTCAGCATCAACGACGGGTTCGTGCCGTTCCTCCGCAGCATCGCGCTGCCCACCCTTTCGCTCGGCCTGATCTACGTCGCGCTGATCTCGAGGATGACGCGGGCGAGCGTGATCGAGGTGCTGAGCCAGGACTACATCCGGACCGCGCGCGCCAAGGGCCTCTCGACGCCGCCGATCCTCCTGATCCACGCGCTCAAGAACGCCGCGATTCCGATCGTCACCACGATCGGCCTAGGCGTCGCCCTGCTGATCAGCGGCGTCGTGGTCACCGAGACGGTGTTCGCGCTGCCCGGCATCGGCCGCCTCACGGTCGACGCCATCATCCGCAAGGACTATCCGGTGATCCAGGGCGTGCTGCTCGTCTTCACGGTCGTCTACGTCCTGGTCAACCTCCTGGTCGATCTGAGCTATTCCCTGTTCGACCCGCGCATCCGCTACCAGGACTGACCGTGCTCGGGCAGCGCGAGGCGCGGTCTCACAGGGGAGACAGGACCCTGCCCGAGCCGCCCGGACGGCGGTAGCCCGCGAGAGAGGAGAGCCTTGGCGACCGTCACGATCCCGCCCGCCGACGAGCTGCCGAGCGCCGCCCGGAGCGGCCGCGTCGGCGACTTCAGCCGCCGCCACCCGACCATGGTGCTCGGCCTCGTGATCCTCGCCGCGCTGGTCGTCTGCGCCTTCGCCGCGCCGCTCCTGACGGCGCGGGACCCGATCGCGATCGACGTCATCAATCGCCTGAAGGCGCCGTCGGGCGAGCACCCGTTCGGCACCGACATGATGGGCCGGAGCGTGTTCAGCCGGACCATCTACGGCGCCCAGATCTCGCTCCTGGTCGGGCTCTCCGTGGCCTTCGCCGCGACCACGATCGGGCTCGCCTTCGGGCTGCTCGCGGGCTTCGTCCGGTTCGTCGACGTGGTCGTCATGCGGATCATGGACGGGCTGATGGCGATCCCCTCGGTGCTGCTTGCGATCGCCTTCATGGCGCTCGCCGGCTCGAGCATCCGGAACATCATCATCGCGATCACGATCCCCGAGGTGCCCCGGGTCACGCGCCTCGTGCGCGGCATCGTCATGAGCGTCCGCGAGCAGCCGTTCGTCGAGGCGGCGGTGGCGATCGGGACGCGGGATCTTCGCCTGCTCAGCCGGCACATCCTGCCGACCACGATCACGCCCCTGACCGTGCAGGCGACCTACATTTCCGCGTCCGCGATCATCTCCGAAGCCTACCTCAGCTTCCTTGGCGCCGGCACGCCGCCCGAGATCCCGAGCTGGGGCAACATCGTCGCCGAGGGCCGGGCGCTGTTCACGGTGGCGCCGTGGACGGTGCTGATCCCGAGCGTGTTCCTCGCGCTCACCGTGCTCGCGGTGAACATCGTCGGCGACGGGCTCCGCGACCACCTCGACCCGAAGATGGCGCGCCGCATGTAGACCCGCCGCCGCTCGGCCGGCCCGGCCCCGCGTCTGATCGCCGA
>DASUSF010000302.1:0-4352 GCA_036375275.1 Geminicoccaceae bacterium
CTGGTGCGGTAGATCAGGATGTAGGGTGTTCCGGCGACGACGAGCTCACGCTCCTGAGCGCTGCCGCTCGTGTGCCCCGCCTGCGGATGCCGGACCAGCAGGTCGCTGGCGGACAAGAGGCGGTGCGCCATGCGTCGCGCCGCCAGGCGATCGTCGCGAGCGATGTACGCCCGGATGGAAGCGAGATCAGCAAGCGCACTTCTGGTCCAGCGGAGCCGCATGCCCTATCGCTTCAGCGGCGGCGGCAACTCCTCGTCGCTTCCCCAGCTTTCCAGCCATCGGAACACCTCTTCATGCGGAACCAGGTCGCCGCGGTCGGCCTGCTCGATGGCGCGCTGGATCTTGGCCTCCTTCCAGGCCTCGTAATCCAGGAGGTCGCGGATCGCCTCCTCCGCCAGCTCGTCGCGCGGGCGTCCGGTGGCCGCGGCCAAGCGGTCGAGCGCCTCGACCAGGTCCCCCGCGATGCTGAGCGTCAGGGTCTGCGTGCTCATCCGATCCACCTCGGCATGCCTGGTGGAACCATAGCACGGGCGCAACCGGTGACGACGCGTCTCCAAACGGCGTGCGGAGCCCGTATAACGTCAACAAGTGGGCTCAACCGTGCTCAAGCAGCCCGAAGGGCGGTAGCACGAGACCGGCCCTGCTCAAGCAGCCCGAAGGCGTTAGCACAAGCCCGAACGTGCTCGAGCAGCCCGAAGGGCGGTAGCACAAGACCGAACGTGCTCGAGCAGCCCGAAGGGCGGTAGCGCGAGACCGGCCGTGCTCGAGCAGTCCGAAGGCGGTAGCACACGAGGGAAGGAGCGGGGATGACGGACGCGCCATCGAAGGCGGTGATGTACTTCGGCACCGAGGCGCCGGTCGAGAAGCCGAAGCTCTTGCGCGCCGGGCCGCTGACCTGCGAGCTGGAGAGCGGCAACCTCCGCTACATCCGGATCGGCGGCAAGGAGGCGCTCCGGGCGCTCTCGTTCATCGTCCGCGACGAGAACTGGGGCACCTACAACCCCGAGATCAGCAACCTCAAGGTGGGGCAGGGGCCGAACGGCTTCGAGGTCGGCTACGACGCGGTCTGCAGGGACGCCCGCCAGGAGCTCCGCTACAGCGCCAGGATCACCGGCCGTTCCGACGGCGGCCTGGTCTTCGAGGGGACCGCGACGGCGGTCACCGACTTCCTGACCAACCGGACCGGCTTCGTCGTGCTGCACGCCATCGAGGGCGTGGCCGGCCATCCGGTGCGGGTCGAGCACACCGACGGCAGGGTGGTCGAGAGCGCGTTCCCGACCCTGATCGATCCCGCCTGCCCGTTCTAGGACATCCGCGCGCTGACCCATGAGGTCGCCGGCGGCGTCAGGGTCAGGCTCACCATGGAAGGCGACGCCTTCGAGATGGAGGATCATCGGAACTGGAACGATGCCTCCTACAAGACCTACGTCCGGCCGCTCGCCAAGCCCTGGCCGTTCACCATCCCGGCCGGCGAGACCACGGCGCAGCGGATCACGCTCGAGGTCCAGGGGGCGGCAGCGGTCGTAGCCGCCAACCAGGATGCCGGCCCGGTGACGATCCGCCTCGGTGGCGAGGCCGGCACGCTGCCGGCCTTCGGCATGAGCCTCAGGCCCGACCACCTCGACGCCACGCTCGAGGTCATCGACCGGATCGAGGACCTCGCGCCGGCCTTCCTGGTCTGCCCCTTCGACTCCAGGATCGCCGACGGGTTCGACGGCACCGAGCGGGTCGGCGCCTCGACCTTCCCCTTCGACGCCCGGATCGGGCCGCGCGGCAAGGTGATGGGCGCCTACCGGCGGATCGCCGAGGCGACCGGGATCCCCCTGGCGCTCGAGGCCGTGCTCGCCTGCCGGGACCCCGAAGGCCGGCCGAGCGACAGCGTCCCGATCATGCGCGCCGACGTCGAGAAGGTGCGGGCGGCAGCCGCGGAGGCCGGCGTCGACTTCGCGATGATCGCGCTATCGCCGTCGTCCGACCTCAAGTGCACGCTGCCCGGGAGCGTCTTCCCGGCCTGCCCGGCGCTCGCCGAGATCTACGCAGCGGCGCGCGAGGCCTTCCCGGGCAAGCCCATCATCGGGGGGATGTTCTCCTACTTCACCGAGCTCAACCGGAAGCGGCCGCCGGTCGAGTCCCTCGATGCGGTGATGCACACCAGCTGTCCGATCGTCCACGCCTGCGACGACCGGACCGTGACCGAGAACCTCGAGGCCCTGCCGCACATCATCCGCTCGGTCCGGGCCTTCGCCCCCGGCAGGCCATACCGGGCCGGGCCGGCGGCGATCGGCGCCCGCGACAACCCCTACGGGGCCGCCGCCACGCCCAATCCCGACAACGGTCGCCATGCGCTCGCCTACATGGACCCGCGGCAGCGCGGACTGCTCGGGGCGGTCTGGTACATGGGCTATGCGGCGCACATGGCGCGCGACGAGGTCGACGCGGTGGCGCTGGCGGCGCCGGTCGGCGAGTTCGGCGTGATCCATGCCAGGACCGGCTACCGCCAGCCCTGGTTCGACGACGCCGGGGCGGCGGTCTATCCCGCCTACCACGTGCTGAAGGCGCTCGGGGCGGCGAGCGGCCGGCCGATGATCGAGACCGCGTCGTCCGACGGGACGAGGGTGCAGAGCCTGGCCTGGCGGGGCGAGGCCGGCCGCGTGCTGCTGCTCGCGAACCTGACCGGCGACATCCTCCGCGTGACGGTCGAGGGGGGTGCGCCGGAAGCCGAGGTGGCCGTCCTCGACGAGCGGAGCTTCCTCGAGGCGACGTCGCAGCCGGACCGCTTCGCGCGCCGTGGCGAGCGCCGCTCCCTGCATGATCTCGAGCTTCGGCCTTACGCCGTCGCGCGGATCGTCGCCGGCTGAACGCGGTTGCCGAGGCAGCGCCCGCTAGCGCTGCCCCGGTCATGGACCATCCGGGCCGCCCTCGCCGTGCAGTCGATGGCGCTTTGGTTTCCTCTGTCACTTGTGACTGATTGTCGCGCATTTCTTGTGCCCCGGGACGAACCCCTTCTATAGACAGTCAAGGGGCGCGCTCGCGGGGCCCGAGGGGCCGCGGACGCACGACAAGCCAGCTGGCGAATCCCGCCGTCATCAGGGGGACCCATAATGGAAAGCAAGATCATCTGGCTGTTCGTTTTCGTCGCGCTGTACTGGGCCTACTGTATCTTCTGGGGCGTCAAGGGCGCCCTGAGCGCACGCACCGCCAGCGACTACTTCATCGCCGGCCGGCGCATCTCCCTCTGGGTGTTCGTCCTCGCGGCGACCGCGACGTCGTTCTCCGGCTGGACGTTCATGGGCCACCCGGGCCTGATCTACCGGGACGGCTTCCAGTACGCGTACGCGTCCTTCTATGCGATCACGATCCCGTTCACGGGCGTGCTGTTCCTCAAGCGGCAGTGGATCATCGGCAAGCGCTTCGGCTTCGTGACGCCGGGCGAGATGCTGTCCTACTACTTCCGCTCCGACATCATCCGGCTCCTGGTCATCGTGGTCGCCCTGGTCTTCTCGGTGCCGTACCTCGGCGTCCAGCTGCGCGCGTCCGGGTTCCTGTTCAACGTGCTGACCGACGGCCTGCTCCAGGTCGAGGTCGGGATGTGGCTCCTGTCCCTGGTGGTGTTCATCTACGTCGCCTCGGGCGGGCTGCGCGCCGTCGCCTACGTCGACACGCTGCAGTGCATCCTCCTCGCCGGCGGCATCGCCGCGATCGGCGTGATCGCCGCGTCGTACGTCGGCGGCTGGGGCGCGATCAACGAGAACATCGCGCTGCTGGCGACGACCGAGGGCCTCGGCAAGGTCACGGCCGACGGCTACAGCTCGTACATCGCGATCCCGGGCGTGATCCAGTTCGTCTCGGCCGGTCCCTCGGCCGAGGGCGGCGCCTGGACCGGGATCATGGTGCTGACCTACATGTTCGCGCTGATGGGCATCCAGTCCGCCCCGGCCTTCTCGATGTGGGCCTTCTCGAATCACGACCCGAAGCCGTTCGCGCCGCAGCAGGTGTGGGCGTCCTCGTTCGTCATCGGCTTCATCCTGTTCGTGTTCACCGCGATGCAGGGGATCGGCGGCCACTTCCTCGGCGCCGGCCTGCCGTTCGCTGCGGCGCACCCCGACCGCATCAGCCCGGACGCCGCGACCAAGATCCAGGCCAACTTCCTCGAGACCCGCTACCGCGACACCATCGAGGCGGCCGGGATCGGCGACACCGAGATGCGGGAGCTGGCCGCGGTCGCGCTCCAGCAGCTCACCGACGCTGCGAACCCGCCGACCATGTCCGACGTCGCCAACGCCGGCAACGAGACCGCGGCGACGCTGATGAGCCAGTCGGCGGAGATCGGCGATCAGCCGGCGCTGATCGAC
>DASUSF010000303.1:0-3470 GCA_036375275.1 Geminicoccaceae bacterium
GGCGTACGGGCGGAGGGGCGTGAGAGGCGAAGCGCGAAGATGCCGGCGGTCGCGCCATGCTCGATCCCTGCCGCGCTTGCCCGGGCAATGTGTCCGGCGAGCTTTTTCGCCTCCTCGGATCGCGCGCTGGTGAGCCGGCGATCGCGCACGGCCAGACCATCACCCGCAATGACCACCTCTTTGGCTATCCGGTTCAAGAATAGGACATAGCCTGCCGATTCCACCGCGAAGAGTGCAAACGGCATGACGTCCAGCATATCGCGTTGAGCCGATTCAACACGATCGGACGTGACGTCGCCAAATTCAGAAGGGCCGGCTCGGGTGGTCGGGCCTTTTACCAGCGGTATGCTCGCGCCCGACTCCCTCTGCAGATTCCCCAATCCAACATCCATGTTCATTAGATCCTCCTCAAATTGGTGCGCTATCTGGATTTCCTTCTTGCGTTCGCCTTCTGGCGCTCGGCTGGAATGAACATCTCTATCCCCTATGTTAAGCATGGGCCGGACGTTGTGAAAAGTCCGTTCTCGGCGATTCCTTTTTGGTCCTGCCACGCCAGCAGATTGAAGCGAGCGCAGCCGACATCAGGGCCGCCGGCCGGAGCTGAACTCACCGGCAGGCGCTTCGCAGATCAGCAGACCGCGGGCTCAGGCGCGGGCGGCGACCTGCTCCTGGACGGTGGAGGCGTCGGTGCCGAGGTAGACCTCGATCACCCGCGGGTCGTGGGCGACCTCGGCGGGGCGGCCTTCCGCGATCTTCTCGCCGTGATCGAGCACGATGCAGCGGTCGACCACCCGCATCAGCACGCCCATGATGTGCTCGACCCAGATGATCGTGATGCCGCGCTCGTCCCGGACCCGGGCGAGCATGTCGGCCGCCTGCCCGATCTCGGCGTCGTCGAGGCCGCCGAGGCTCTCGTCGGCGAGCAGGAGCCGGGGCCGGGTCGCGAGGGCGCGGGCGAGCTCGAGCTTCTTCAGGCCCGCCGCGCCCAGGCCGTCGACCGGCAGGCCCGGGTCGGCCGGCAGCTTGACCACGCTCAGCGCATCCGCCGCGAGGTCGCGCGCCTGCTTCTGGTCGACCTCGCCGTGGCTGCCGTAGTAGGCCGCGACCATGACGTTCTCGAGGACCGAGAGCTTGCGGAACGGGCGCGGGATCTGGAAGGTCCGGGCGATGCCGCGGTGGCACACCTCGGCCGGCGGGAGGCCGCCGATCTCCTGCCCCTGGAGCCGGATCGTCCCGGCGGTCGGGCGGAGCGCGCCGGCGATCAGGTTGAAGATCGTGCTCTTGCCCGAGCCGTTCGGACCGATCAGGCCCAGGATCTCGCCCTCGCGAAGATCGAAGTCGACCGCGTCGACGGCGGTGAAGCCGCCGAAGCGCTTGGTGAGACCGCGGACCTCGAGCATCGGCTGCGGGCGCTCCATCGGGGGCGGCGACGGGGCCCGCCGGGGCGGCGGCGGGCCGCTGCCGGGTCAGGGCGCGTACGCGTGGCCGTCGGGGAGCGGCAGGACCGGGTCGACCGTCGCGATCGAGCTCGGCCAGGCGATCTTGGTCTCGCCGTCGATGTACTGCATGACCACGGGCGTGCTGCGCGCGTTCTGGCCGGCCATCGGATGACCCGGCTCGTTGAACTTGACGCCGTAGCCCTGGATCGTGCCGCCCTCCGGGATGTCGGTCTCGAGCGCGGCCTGGCGGAGCGCCTCGGGATCGAAGCCGCCGTGCTCGGTGATCGCCCGCGGCAGCACGTCGGTGAGGAAGATCCAGGTCTGGTTGAAGCCCATCGAGACGTGCGGCGGCACCTCCTCCGCGCCGGTCTTCTCCTTGTAGCGGCGAACCATCTCCTGCGTGACCTCGCCGAGCCCGTCCTCGAGCGTCGCCGGATCGAGCAGCTGGGCCGCGACCGGATCGACGTTGAAGACGTAGTTCACGTCCTCGCCGAAGGTCTCGACCAGCTTGTCGATCTGGCCGTAGCCGGCGCCGTGGCCGATCAGGGCCTTGAACTTCAGCCCCTGCTCCTTGGCCTGGCGGAGGAAGAGGGTGATGTCCGGGTTGTAGCCGGTGTGCAGGATCACGTCCGGGCGGGCGCGGCGAAGCTTGGTCACGAGGCTCGAGAGGTCGGGCGCGGTCGCGGCGTAGCCCTCCTTGAGGACCACCTGCATGCCGTACTCCTCGCAGTTCTCCTCGTTGCCCGCGGCGACGCCCGAGCCGTAGGGGCCGTCCTCGTGGATGATCGCGACCTTGAGCTCGTCCGGCGGCACGCCGAGCTTGGCCTCCGCCGTCTCCTCGAGGAAGGAGCAGGACGCCCAGCCGAACTGGTCGGAATGGACCTGCGGGCGGAACACGTACTTCAGGTTCTTGTCCTTGAACACCGCCGAGGCGACGCAGACGTTCGCCCACATGAACTCCTGCTGCTGATCGACCTTCTGGGCGATCGGCACGCAATGGGCCGAGGAGAAGATGCCCATGATCAGGTCGACGTCCTCCTGGTTGAGGAGCCGCTCGGCCTCGCTGATCGCGACCTCGGCCTTGGACTGCGCGTCGGCGGTGACCGCCTCGATCCTGTGGCCCTCGACCCCGCCCCGCTCGTTGACCATGTCGATCGCGGCCTGGGTGCCGATCGCCGCGGCCTCGGAGCCGCCGGCCGCGAACGGGCCGGTGAAGTCGTAGATCACGCCGATCCGGATCGGCTCCTTGTCCTGAGCGAGGGCCGCCCCGCCCGCGGCCAGAGCCACCGCCGCGCCGATGGCCAGCGCGACCGCCGCGCCCGGCGCGCCGGTCCTGATGCCGCTACCCATGCTCCGCCTCCCGTTCCCTGATGTGCGGCGGATGGTCCCGGAAGGCCCGGGACCTGTCAAGTTCGGGACCACGCCGGCGCCGGGGCCCACGGACCCGGCGGGGCGCTGCCCCGGGGACCCTGGCGCCTGCCGTCCGCCCGACAACGCGGGGCCATTGAAATCGCTCATGTTCTTGGGTTCGTTTCGCATACGCACCAGTCACGGGGCCTCGGAGCGGCGAGCATCGATCTCCGTCCGGCGCGGTGGCTCCGATCTCTCGCCATGGGCGGACGATACCACCAAACAGGAAAATAATCCAGGACGCGCCGGGCTCCGTGCTTCACCCACTTGCCCGGTCTTCGGAGCTCCGCAGGGCAGCAGGGGTGGCCGGATGGCACCCCTTCTTCGACGCGCACCCGACGGTGGCCGTCACCGAGTATGGAACGCCGCCCTGCAGGCGAGTCTGGCGCCTAACGAAAGAGGGCGGGCCCGCAGGCCCGCCCTCCTACTGAGTTCGGCGCGTGATCTCGTGCTTGCGGCCGCTGTAGCCAGCAATCTGTCGTGCGAGCGCGCCGCGAAGCTACTTCCGACCTTCGCGAAGCAGGTGGATGTCGCGCAAGGGGAGAGGTCTTGCCGCTGACCCTCCCCCTATGGGTGTCTCGCCATCGAACGTCCAGGGCAGCCGCCGAGCAGCCCTTGCAA
>DASUSF010000304.1:0-3891 GCA_036375275.1 Geminicoccaceae bacterium
TGCTCCATCCCAAAGACACGTCGATCGCGGCATAGTGCTCATGGCTGTCCCTCAGTTCGATGTTTGGGGCCGACCTTCGGACCCCGTTCCACCATCAGCGTGGGGGACAGCCGCTTCTCAAAGAACCGCCGAAGCGACGACCCGGCCCGATTACCGCATCTCGCTGAGGCCGCTCGTAAATCACCCCGCGAGCGCGCGTGGCAGCCAGAGCGCGATCTCGGGGAAGAACATGACGAGCATGAGGCCCCCGATCTGGAGCAGGATGAACGGCCAGACCGACGCGAAGATCTGCTGCAGCGTGATCTCCGGCGGGGCGACCGACTTCAGCCAGAAGCAGGCCGGGCCGAACGGCGGCGAGAGGAAGTAGATCTGCATGTTCATGACGAACAGGATGCCGAACCAGATCGGATCGAAGCCCAGGCTCTCCACCACAGGCGCGAAGATCGGGATGGTGATGAAGACGATCGCGATCCACTCCATGAACGTGCCGAGGATGATCAGGATCCCCATCATCACGAAGATCACGCCGAGCGGCGGCAGGTCGAGCCCGGTCAGCAGGCTCTGCATGAAGCTGTTGCCGCCGATGATGTTGTAGATGCCGACCAGGCTGACGGCGCCGAGGATCAGCCAGATGATGGTCCCGACCGTGACCATGGTCTGGCGGAGCGCGCCCTGGAGCATGGTCCAGGACAGGCGGCCGCGGACGAGCGCGGCGATCGCCGCGCCGATCACGCCGACGCCCGCGGCCTCGGTGACCGACGCGATCCCGCCGTAGATCGAGCCGAGCACCCAGACGATCACGGCGAGCGGCAGGATCAGGCCGCGCATCGCCCGGAGCTTCTCGGACGCCGCCATGCGGCGCATCTCCTCCGGCGCCAGCGGCGCCAGATGCGGCTGGAGGCGGCAGCGGACCAGGATGTAGACGATGTACATCGAGGCCAGCAGGAGCCCGGGCAGCGCGCCGGCGAGGAACAGGGCGCCGATCGACACCTGGGCGGTCAGCCCGTAGACGATCATGATGATCGAGGGCGGGATCAGGGTCGCGAGCGAGCCGCCGGCGCAGATCGTGCCCATGGCGAGCTTCTTGTCGTAGCCGAGCCGGAGCATCTGCGGCAGCGCGATCAGCCCGAGCATCACGATCTCGCCGCCCATGATCCCGGTCATCGCCGCCATGATCACCGCGACCACCGTGGTCTGGACGGCGACCCCGCCGCGGAGGTCGCCCGAGACGATCGACATCGCGTCGAACAGGTCCTCCGCGACCCCGGCGCGCTCCAGGATGCTCGCCATGAACACGAACAGCGGCACCGCGACCAGCGGGTAGTTCTCGAGCAGCCCGTAGACGTTGGAGGCGACCAGGAACAGGCCCTGCGGGCCGAAGTTCAGGAGTGCGGTGCCGATCGAGACCGTGAGGGTGACGATGCCGAGCGGCATGCCGGTCATCATCAGCAGCACCAGCGCCGCCACGATCAGGAGCGTGATGGTCCCGATGTCCACCCGCTCAGCCTTCGTCGATCAGCTGCGGCTCGGGCTCGCCTTCCGGCCCGGCCATGATCAGCTTGGCGACGTTGACGACCAGCTGGAGCGCGTACAGCAGGGCGCCGATCACCAGCACGGTCTTGAGGATCGTCGGCTGCGGCGAGTTGAAGGCGCTGCCGCTCCGCTCGATCCGCTCGAAGGTGCGGATCATCGGCTCCCAGGCGGCGTAGGCGAGGATCAGCACCGCCACCAGCCCGACCAGGTTCGCGAACAGGTCGAGGGCGAAGCGCACCTTCTTCGGCGCCAGGATGTAGAGGACGGTGATCCCGATGTGGCGCCGGTGGCGGGTGATGTAGCCGACCGAGATCATCCAGGCGCTGGCGCACAGCACCATGACCATCTCGAACGCCCACTGGGTCGGATTGCCGAACACGTAGCGCATCACGACCTCGTAGGTCGTGATCACGGCGCACACGAGGTACAGCTGCGCGGCCGCCAGCCCCGAGAACTGGCTGAGGTGATCGACCGCTTTGATCAGCGCGCGCATCAGATCGCCCGGCGGCGACCCGGCGGGGCGGACGCCCTCACCCGCCCCCGCCGGTCGACCGATCCGGCGGCTCAGCCCTCGGCGCCCGCGAGCGCCTCCTGACCTTCCTCGCGCGACAACAGGCCGATCTGCATCATGTAGGCGACGTGGGCCTCGTAGGCTTCCTTGGCGAGCCCGCTCTGCTGGGCGAAGTCCTGCCAGGCCCCGAGCGCGATCTGGCGGAACTTGTCCCGCTCCTCCTGCGGCCAGTCGATCACCTCGATGCCCTTGGTCCCCTCGCCGGCCCTGTCCTTCTGGACCATCTCCTGGTCCTTCAGGTCGGCATAGCGGCGGAGGTCGTTGTAGGCGGCGTCGTACCAGACGTCGAGGATCGTCCGCTGCGCGTCGGTCAGGCCGTCCCAGGTGTCCTGGTTGATCGAGAAGTGCAGCACCGCCATCGAGTGGATGCCCGGGTAGAGCGGGTACTTGGCGATGTCGTGCATGCCGGTCTGGGCGTTGTTGACGTAGGCGCTCGCGTCGGCGGCGTCGACGATGCGCTTCTCGAGCGAGGTGAACACCTCGGAGAAGGGGAGCGCCACCGGGCTGGCGCCGGCGCGGCGGAAGACCTCGGCGGCGAGCCCCTCGGGCGAGCGAATCTTGATCCCCTCGAAGTCCTCGACGGTCCGGATCGGCACCGTGGAGACCAGCGCTTCCTTGGCGTAGGGGCCGCAGCCGACGACGTGGATCTCGCCGCCGGTCACCTCGTCCATCGCCTTCTGCAGGATCTCCTTGCCGCCGCCGTGCTCGCAGAAGCCCTGCACCTGGTCGACCGTGTCGTAGCCGGCGATCAGGTCGCCGATCATGGCGAAGACCGGATCCCGGCCCGAGAAGTAGCTGGTCGCGGTCAGGTCGCCGTCGAGGATGCCGTTCGCGACCGCGTCGATGGTCTCCCGGTACGGGACCACCGAGCCGGCCGGCAGCAGCTCGAGCTTCAGCTCGCCGCCGCTCATCGCGGCGACCTTCGGCGCCCACTCCTCGCTCATGTACTGGAAGGTGAAGTCGCCGGCGCTCTGGCTGGTCTGCACCTTCAGCGTCTGCTGGGCCAGCGCCTCGCCGCCGAGCCCGATCAGCGCCAGCGCCGCGACACCCATGATCGGCGCCGCCGCGCGCAGCCTCATGCTCACCGTCATGCCGTTCCCCCTGACGTTCTTGACGCCGCCCCGAGCGGCGCAGTCCTGGCTCAAGGGAGTATCACCGGGGTCGGGATGTGCCAAGCCTCGTACCCCGTCCGTCCGCGCGGGCGGACCGGCGGCGCTGTCAGGCCGGGGACAGGCCGGCGAGCTCCCGCGCCGCCTCGGGCTCGCCGATGATCAGCGGCTGACGCCACGGCCGGAGGCCGGAGCCGCCCGCCGCCTGCATCAGCTCGAAGCGGTCGAACCGCTCCCAGCCGCCCGGGCCGCGGGTCAGGACCTCGCCGCCGGTCGCGCGGACCAGGGCGATGCCGCCGGCCACGTCCCACACGTTCGGCGCGTCGAAGCGGGCGACCCGGAGCAGGCCCGCGGCGACGAACGCGCACTCGATCGCCGCCGAGCCGGTCTTGCGGACGTCCCACGGCAGGTCGTGCTCGACGCTCGGCATGCCGGCGAGGTGGCGGCGCAGGCCCGAGCCGCCCTTGAACTCGATCGGCTCGTCCTCGAAGCGGAGCCGGCCGCCCGCCCGGGCGTGGTAGACCCCGGCGCGGATCGCGTGGCTGGTCGAGCACCAGAGCGCGCCGACCACCGGACGGCCCCGGAACAGCACCCCGATCGAGGCGGCGAACAACGGCAGCCCGTCGACGAAGTTGGTGGTCCCGTCGATCGGGTCGACCACCCAGACGAAGTCCGGGT
>DASUSF010000305.1:0-2277 GCA_036375275.1 Geminicoccaceae bacterium
CCTGGCGGGTGGCGAACGACGTCGGCGTATCGAGCGGGACCCGCACCACCGCCGCCTCCACCTGCGCGATGCGGGTCGGGTGCCGCCCGCTGCCGGTTCCACTCATCCTGAGTCTCCTCGCTCTTCCGGGGCTCCGGCGCCTGCCGCACTGGCCGAAGACGCTTGCAGTCGCGACCGGATCACGTCAAGGCCAGCCCGGACCCAAGCGCGTCCGGTTGAGCACTGAAGTGCACATGGCGAGACCCCAAGGTAGGTTCGGGCGGCCGGCCAGATTCGCGACGCCTTTCCGTTAACCGCTTCTTCATCCGTCTCCACGCAGAATTGCGCCATGCTGGGGGCTGCGATGGCAATCCGTTCGCCCACCAGCATCCGGGGCCATGGCCGGATTCCCAGGGTCACATGGACCAGCCCCAGGATCTCAGGAGGAGGTTGCCGAGGTCTCAACCGGACACGCCTGGCCCAGACCAGGGCGCGCCGGGGACCCAGTGGCGCTACCGGTCCTCGCGGTCGGCGAAGCGAAGCGGTCGTAGCACTTCCGGATCCGGGCCGTCCGCGATCTCGAGCAGCAGCTTCCTTCGCACCGCCTCCGCGAAGCGGTCGTCGCGATCGGCGGTGACCACGAAGCTCCCCGGGCCACCGATGATCAGATCGGCGAACGCGGCCTCGAGGTCGTAGCTGACCGGGCGACCGCTGCACGCCTCGGCGCGGCAGAGGATGGCGAGTCCGTTGATCACGATGTCGGCCGCGAGGGCCGCGCCGCGCGCCGCCGCGATCGGCATGCCGCCGAAGGTGTAGGCGCTGTCGCCGGAGAAATCGATCACCTTCCGGTAGCCGTCGAACGTGTTGCTCTCGATCAGCGCGTGCGCTGCCGCGATCGCGTTGCCGATGGCGTTCGGCCCGAACGCCCGCCGCGGCGCTTCGAGCAGGGCGGCGGCGAACGCGGCGGCGCTGTCCGGGCCGTCGACCACCGTCCAGGGCACGACGACCTCCTGCGAAGCCGCCTCGCCCCATTCGACATACGTCACGGCGATGCGCTGCTCGAAGCCCTGGGCGATCGCCGCCAGCACCTCGGGATGGGTGATGGCGCTGGCGTAGCCCCGGCGTTGGAAGCGGATCTCGGCCGCATCGATGGACCTCGAGGCATCGGCCAGCAGCACGAGCTCGAGATCGACCCGCTCGGCCGCCGCCGCATGCCCCGCGAAGGTGCTGGTCAGGAAGACCACCATGACGATGAGCTGCCGCATCCCGGCCTCCCGAAGCTCTCGAATTCACCCTACCGGTGCGCCGGAGCCTTCGTCGACCCGGCGTGGCGCGTCCGCGCGCTGGACGGAGGGGACGCTTCGCCGAGGGGTTCGCGGGTCGGCCCAGGAAGCCAGGCCAAGCTCAGCAGATCCGCGGCAGCTGCTCGCCGATCAGCATGTCGACCATGCGGCTGCTGCCGAAGGCGGTCCGCATGACCACGCCCTCCGGCTCATCCGTGACCTCGCCGATCAGGGTGGCGTGCGCGCCGGCCGGATCGCCGCGCATGGCCTCGAGCACGGCGTCGGCATCGGCTCCGGGCACGGCCGCGGCGAGCGCCCCCTCGCACGCCAGGTAGAGCACGTCCAGGCCGAGCAGCTCGGCCGCGCCCCGCACCTCGGGGCGGATCGGCAGCGCCCGCTCGTCGATCCCGATCCTGACCCCGGAGGCCGACGCGAACTCGTTCAGGACCGCCGCGAGGCCGCCCCGGGTGACGTCGCGCATCGCGCGGATGGCCGGGCAGGCCGCGAGCATGCTCGCGGTGAGGCGGTGCAGCGGCCGGCAGTCGGAGCGGAGTCCGGTCTCGAAGTCGAGTTCGCCCCGCGCCGCCAGCACGGTGATGCCGTGGTCGCCGAGGTGGCCGCTGACCAGGATCCGGTCACCCGGGCGGAGGTTGCCGGCGCCGAGGCTCAGGCCCGCGGGCACGAGCCCGAGGCCGGTGGTGTTGATGAACAGCTTGTCCGCGGCCCCGCGGGGCACGACCTTGGTGTCCCCGGTCACCACCCGAACGTCGGCGTCGCCGGCGGCCTCGGCCATCGAGGCGACGGCGCGCCGCAAGGTCTCGAGCGGCAGCCCTTCCTCCAGAATCATGCCGCAGGTCAGGTAGAGCGGCCGGGCGCCGCCGACCGCGAGGTCGTTGACCGTGCCGCAGACGGCGAGCCGGCCGATGCCGCCGCCGGGGAAGAAGATCGGCGTGACGACGTAAGAATCGGTCGTGTAGGCCAGCCTGAGGGGCGCGCCGGGGCTCGGGTTATTGCC
>DASUSF010000306.1:0-22987 GCA_036375275.1 Geminicoccaceae bacterium
ACGCTGCGGGGTCAAGGTCGAGATCCTGGGCTTCACCACCCGGAGCTGGAAGGGCGGGCAGAGCCGGGAGGTCTGGCTGCGCGAGGGCAAGCGGCCCAGCCCCGGCCGGCTGAACGACCTCCGCCACATCGTCTACAAGGCCGCGGACAGCCCCTGGCGGCGGTCGCGGCGCGCGCTCGGCCTGATGCTCCGCGAGGGCCTGCTGAAAGAGAACATCGACGGCGAGGCGATCCTCTGGGCGCATCACCGGACCCTCAGCCGGCCCGAGCAGCGGCGGATCCTGATGGTGATCTCGGACGGCGCCCCGGTCGACGACAGCACCCTCTCGGCCAATCCCGGCAACTACCTCGAGCGCCACCTCCGCCAGGTGATCGAGTGGATCGAGACCCGCTCACCGGTCGAGCTGCTGGCGATCGGGATCGGCCACGACGTGACCCGCTACTACCGCCGCGCGGTCACCATCTCCGACGCCGAGCAGCTCGGCGGGGCGATGCTCACCCAGCTGGCCGCGCTGTTCGACCTCGAGCAGCAGCCCGGGCGCCGGGGCCGCCGCCGCGCGGCTTGACCGGCGCCGCCGGAGCTTTCAAGCTCACGGCCACATCCAGGGTGGGGAATCGAACCTCGCCAGCTCAGGGAGAGACACCGATGCAGATCAAGCTCACGCACGCGGTCGCCGTGGCGGCCCTGCTCACCTCCGGGCTCGCCACCAGCGCCAGCGCCGAGACCTATCGCTTCATGACCGGCCCGCAGGGCGGCTCCTGGTACCCGATGGGCGGCGCGATCAAGAACATCGTCGAGAGCGCCAACCCCGACGTCGGGCTCCAGGTCCTGCCCGGCGCGGGCATCGCCAACGTCAAGGCGATCGAGGCCGGCAAGGCCGACGTGGCCTTCGCGAACTCGGTCTCGACGGTGGACGCGATCAACGGCAAGCCGCCGTTCGAGCAGCCGGCCGAGAACGTCTGCCACCTGGCGACGCTGTATCCGCAGTACTTCCAGATCGTGACCACCGAGGACGCCGGCATCGAGACCATCAACGACATCGCCGGCCAGATGCTGACCACCCAGCCGACCGGCAACACCGGCGAGGCGATCACCCAGCATCTGCTCGAGGCGATCGGCACCTCCTACGACGAGATGGAGAGCACCGACTTCGTTTCCTACACCGATTCGGTGGCGCTCCTGAAGGACGGCAACGCCGAGGTCTTCACCCTCGGCACCACGATCCCCGCCTCGGCGGTCATGGACCTCGCCTCGGCGCGGACGGTCAAGGTGCTGCCGGTCGACGACGAGCTGCTCGCGAAGATGCAGGAGCTCAACCAGGGCTACAAGCAGCGGATCATTCCCGCCGGGACTTATCCCGAGCAGGAGGAGGACATCCCGACCATCGGCTACGCGACCCACGTGATCGCGCGCTGCGACCTCGAGGACGCGGCGGTCCAGACGCTCCTGGAGCAGATCGTCGACAAGCAGCAGGACCTCGCCTCGGTGGCGAAGGCGGTCGGCGAGACCTCCAAGGAGGACATGGCGGCCGACATCGGGGTGCCGATGCATCCGGCAGCGGAGTCGTTCTGGCAGGAGCAGGGCGTCCTCTGAGACGCCCCGCGGTGGCGCGCTCGCACGGCGCGCCGCCGCACGCCTCCTGAACACGGGGGATGCCGGGATGACGTACCAGAGCGGAGTTCGCTGGGCGGTCGCCGGCATCGCCCTGTCGATGTCCTGCTATCACCTGTGGATCGCGTGGTCCGGCACGCCCAACGCGCTGGTGCTCCGGAGCGTCCACCTCGGGTTCGCGCTGACGCTCGCGTTCCTGACCCTGCCGCTGGTCCCGAAGGGCCAGCTCGAGAACCCGAGGCCCTTCGACCTCGCCCTCCTCGCCCTCGGGCTCGCGGCGTGCGCCTACCCGGTGGTCTCGATCGACTACTTCCTCAGCCGGATGTACTACGTCGACGATCCGCTCTGGATCGATCTGGTCCTCGGCTACGGCACGGTGCTGCTGGTGCTCGAGGCGACGCGGCGCGCCGTCGGCCTCGCGCTGCCGGTCACCGCCGCGGTCTTCATCATCTACGCGCTCACGCTCGGCGGTCAGGGCTGGCTGATCCTGATCGACCAGCTCTACCTCACGACCGAGGGCATCTTCGGCATCCCGCTCGGCGTCTCGGCGACCTACGTCATCCTGTTCATCATCTTCGGCGCGCTGGTCGAGCGGACCGGGACCGGCAGGCTGTTCATGGACTTCGCGCTCGCGCTCACCGGGCACCAGGTCGGCGGGCCCGCCAAGGTCGCGTGCATCACCAGCGGCCTGTTCGGGACCGTCTCCGGCTCGGCGGTCGCGAACGTCATGACCACCGGCACCTTCACCATCCCCTTGATGCGCCGGATCGGCTACCGCCCGGCCTTCGCCGGCGCGGTCGAGGCGGTGGCCTCGACCGGCGGCCAGATCATGCCGCCGATCATGGGCGCCGCCGCCTTCGTCATGGCGGAGTTCCTCGGCACCTCGTACCTGAACGTCGCCGCGATGGCGCTGATTCCGGCCGTGCTCTACTTCCTCGCGGTGTTCATCTCGGTCCACTTCGAGGCCAGGCGGACCGGCATGCGGGGCCTGCCGCGAAGCGAGCTGCCGAAGCTCGGCGAGGTGCTGCTCGAGCGCGGCCACCTGTTCCTGCCCCTGGTCGTCATCATCGCCACCCTCCTCTATGGCTACAGCGCCGCGTTCGCGGCCCTGATCGGGATCGCCTCCGTGGTGCCGACCGCGCTGCTCCGCAAGAGCACGCGCCAGGACATCACGCTACGGGTGATCGCCGAGGGGCTGATCGCCGGGGCCCAGAACACCGTCACCGTGGCCCTCGCCTGCGCCTGCGCCGGCATCGTGATCGGCGTGATCACGCTCACCGGGCTCGGCCTCGACTTCACCAGCGTCGTCCTCGCCGCGGCGCAGAACCACCTCCTGCTCGCCCTCGTGCTGACCATGGTCGCCGGCATCATCCTCGGCATGGGCATGCCGACCACGCCCGCCTACATCGTCCAGGTGGCGCTGCTGGTGCCGGCGATCGTGAAGCTCGGCGTCCCGGTCGAGGCGGCGCACATGTTCGCCCTCTACTTCGCGATCCTGTCGGCGATCACCCCGCCGGTCGCCCTCGCGGTCTACGCCGCCAACAGCATCTCGCAGGGCGGGCTCTGGGAGACCGGCATCGCGTCGCTCAAGCTCGGCGCCACCGGCTACATCATCCCCTTCATGTTCGTCTTCGGCCCGTCGCTGCTGATGATCGGCGAGTGGGACCGGATCGCGCTGACCGCGGCGACCGCGATCATCGGCGTGGTCGCCCTCGCGGCGTCCCTGAACAGCTACCTGCTCCGGCCGTGCCGGTGGTACGAGCGGGCGGCGCTGCTCGTCGGCGCGCTGGTCCTGATCAAGCCGGGGCTGGTCACCGACCTGATCGGCTTCGGGCTGCTGACGGCGGTCGTGGTGAGCCAGCGCGCGCTGCCGGGCCCGGCCGCGACGCCGCACCCGGCGCTGCCACCGCCCGGCGAATGAGCGCCGCCACGCCGCCGGTCCGCCTGCACCAGTTTCCGAGAGTGTGGGGGCGGAACATCAGCCCGTTCACGCTCAAGCTCGAGAGCTGGCTGACCCTCGCAAGGGTTCCCTTCGAGATCGTCGAGACCGTGAACCCGAAGGCGGGGCCCAAGGGCAAGATCCCCTTCATCGAGGACGGCGATCAGAAGATCGGCGATTCCTCGCTGATCATCGAGCACCTGACCCGGACCCGCGGCGTCGACCTCGACGACGGCCTCGACGCGCTCGCCCGGGCGGAGTCCCTGGCCCTCCAGCGGCTGTTCGAGGAGCACCTCTACTTCATCGGCTCCTTCAGCCGGTGGATCGATCCGGACGGCTGGCGGACGGTCAAGCCGGCGCTGTTCCGGAGCGTGCCGCCGGGGCTGCGGGAGCTGCCGGCGGCGCTGATCCGGCGCAAGGTCCGCCGCGACCTCATGGGCCAGGGCATCCTCCGCCACGCGCCGGACGAGATCTACGCCATGGCGGCGGCCGACCTGGAGGCGGTCTCGGTGCTGCTCGACGACGGGCCCTTCTTCTTCCGCGGCCGACCGCACACCATCGACTGCATCGCATACGGCTGCCTCGCCAACATCCTGCTCGTGCCGGTGGAGACCGGGCTCAAGCGGGCCGCGCGCCGCTTCGCCAACCTCGGCCAGTTCTGCCAGGCCATGGAGCAGGCGCTCGAGGCGGCCCGCTCGGGCGACCGGGGCGAGGAGGACGAGCCGGCGCTGATCTGAGCGGGCCGCT
The DNA here is from genome assembly GCA_036375275.1 of Geminicoccaceae bacterium. Lineage (GTDB taxonomy): Bacteria > Pseudomonadota > Alphaproteobacteria > Geminicoccales > Geminicoccaceae > DASUSF01. Next base: position 4,298 of record DASUSF010000306.1, read on the forward strand.
CAGGACGGCGTCCGTCCGTCGGGGACGCGCGGCTCGCCGAGGGTGCGCAGCAGGCGGGAGCGGAACTCGCGCCGCCAGAGGACCAGGACCACCCAGGCGGTCAGCAGGATGAACAGCCACGGGTGGACGAACCAGCTGAGCGTCGCGAGCCCGAAGTAGTAGGCCCGGATGCCGTGATTGAAGTGCCGCGCGGTCGAGGTCGCGATCCGCGCCGCCCGCTCCGCCGTCTCCTCGTCGCGCGCGTCGATCGCGGTGACCGGGCCGACGCTGCCGAGCAGGATCAGGCAGTAGTTGTAGTGGCGGTACGCCCAGGTGAACTTGAAGAAGGCGTAGACGAACACCACGATCAGCAGCAGGACCTTCATGTCCCAGAGCAGCGGCGGGGAGTCCACCGCGAACGGCAGCTCGCCCAGCACCGCCATCGCCTCGCTGCGCGCGCCGAGGATCGCGACCAGCCCGGCGATCACGAACATCGAGGTCGAGGCGAAGAAGGACACGCTGCGCATCAGGTTGCCGATGATCTGGACGTCGACCATGCGGTTGTCGCGGGCGAGCATGCTGCGCATCCAGACCACCCGCCACTGGTGCATCCGGGTCATCAGGCTCGGCCGGCCGCTCGGCCGGTCGGCGACCAGCGTGTAGCCGACCCAGCACGCGACCAGCCAGAGCGGCGCGACGAGGTCGATGGTGGCGATTGTCGTCAAGCTCATCGGAGTCTTTTCGCCGCCTTGCCGCCATCGTTAGCGAAGTCTTATGCCGGCCGGGCTAGGATGGCCGAATCGGATGTCGCTCTTGCGCCCGGCGCGCACGATCCTTAGCAGATGCGGACATGTCTTCCGAACCGTCTCCGACCGCCCGCCCGCTGATCGGCGTGACCCTCGACCATGAGCCGGCCGGCGGCTGGAGCAGGCTGCCCTGGTACGCGATCCGCGAGAACTACCTGACCGCGGTGATCCGCGCCGACGGCCTGCCGCTGCCGCTGCCGCATGAGGTCGGGCTCGCGCCCGCCTACCTCGACCGGCTCGACGGCCTGATCGTCACCGGCGGCGCGTTCGACCTCGACCCGGTGCTCTACGGCGCGGCCGAACGGCACGCCACGGTCACGACCAAGGAGCGGCGGACGGCGTTCGAGATGGCGATCACCCGGCTCGCGCTCGAGCGGGACCTGCCGATCCTCGGGATCTGCGGCGGCCAGCAGCTGATGCACGTCGCGCTCGGCGGCGAGCTGATCCAGCACATCCCGGACGCGGTGCCGGGCGCGCTCGCGCACGAGCAGCCGAACCCGCGGACCGAGGCCGGCCACGCGGTCGAGGTGGTGCCCGGCACCCGCCTGCACGCGATCACCGGCGCGGAGCGGCTGGACGTCAACAGCGCGCACCATCAGGCGGCCGGCTCGCCCGGCCCGGGCGTGGTGGTCAGCGCCCGCGCCCCGGACGGCGTGATCGAGGCGATCGAGGATCCGGCGCGTCGCTTCTGCATCGGCGTCCAGTGGCACCCCGAGTACGGGATCTCGGCCGGCGACGCCGCGCTGCTCGAGGCGTTCGTCGCGGCGTGTCGCGCGCGATGAGCGAGACCGCCGGCAAGGAGCGGGTCGCCAAGCGGATCGCCCGCTCGGGGCTGTGCTCGCGGCGCGATGCCGAGCGGCTGATCGCCGAGCGCCGGGTCGAGGTCGACGGCATCACGATCGAGAGCCCGGCGCTCGACGTCCTGCCCTCCCACCTGGTCACCGTCGACGGCGAGCGCCTGCCGGCAGCGGAGCAGCCGCGCCTGTTCCGCTTCCACAAGCCGAAGGGCGTGCTCACCACCGAGCGCGATCCGCGCGGGCGGCCGACCATCTACGACCGGCTGCCGCCGAACCTGCCGCGCCTGATCCCGGTCGGCCGGCTCGACTTCAACAGTGAGGGCCTGCTGCTGCTCACCAACGACGGCGGGCTCAAGCGCGGGCTCGAGCTGCCGGCGACCGGGTGGCTGCGCCGCTACCGGGTCCGGGTCCACGGCACGGTCGATCCGGCGCGCCTCGAGGAGCTGAAGGGCGGGATCGAGGTCGAGGGGATCCACTACGGCGGCATCGAGGCGCGGCTCGATCGCACCCAGGGCAGCAACAGCTGGCTCACCATGGGGCTGCGCGAGGGCAAGAACCGCGAGGTTCGGAAGGTGCTCGGGCACCTCGGCCTCGACGTGAACCGGCTCATCCGGGTGAGCTTCGGCCCGTTCCAGCTCGGCGCCCTCGCCGAGGGGGCGGTCGAGGAGGTGACCGGCAAGGTGCTGCGCGAGCAGGTCGGCAAGCTGGTCCCCCTCGCGCCACCGGGCGAGGCCCGGGCCCGGCGACGCAGGGCCGCCGGCGGGGCCGCGGCGGTGGAGGGATGACGCGATGAAGCGCTTCCTCATGGTCTACCTGCCGCTGCTCCTGATCGGCGCGATGCTCTGGCCGACGCTACGCCCGATCGGACTGCTCGACCTCCCCGGCGACATGCTGCTCGACCTGCAGGGGGCCCGGATCGGCGTCCCCTTCGCCACCTCGCTGGTGATCGCGCTCACGGTGAGCGCCGTCTGGCGCATCCTCGAGCCGTGAGCGGAGCGTGCGGATCGTCGGCGGCCGGCACCGCGGCCGGAAGCTGATCAGCCCGTCCGACCGGCGGATCCGCCCGACCTCGGACCGGGCGCGGGAAGCCCTGTTCGACCTCCTCGACCATCGGACGCCGGCGGTCCGCGGCGCCCGCTTCCTCGACCTCTGCGCCGGGACCGGCGCGGTCGGCCTCGAGGCGTACGCGCGCGGCGCGGCCGAGGTGGTGCTGGTCGAGAACGACCCCGCCGCCCTCGGCCTGATCCGGCGCAACCGGGCGCTGCTCGGCGATCCGCCGGCGGTTCGGGTGCTCGCGGCGGACGCGGCTCACCTGCCGGCGACCATCGGCGCCTTCGACCTCGTCTTCCTCGACCCGCCCTACGACGCGGGGTCCGAAGGCCCGATCCTCGCAGCGCTCAAGGGCGGCCGGCTCGCCGGCGGCGCCCTGGTCATCGCGGAGATCCGCGGCCGGGGCGCACTCGCGCGGCCGGCGGGGTTCGATCTGATCGAGGAGCGGCGATACGGCGCGGCCCGCTTCGTCTTCCTCCGACCCGCCGAGGGCTGACCGCCGGGGCCTGATGCCGGCCGGCGGGACGGCGCGGACCGGGGCGAGCTTCAGCGGCTGGCGACGCCGCCCATGTCCGGCAGCCGGTGGGCGATGCCCTTGTGGCAGTCGATGCAGGTCTTCTCGCCGCTGACCAGGAACTGCTCGTGCGCCTCGGCCGCGCGCGTGCTCTGCCGGGTGAAGTCCATGAACGACTCGCCGTGGCAGTTGCGGCACTCGAGGGAGTCGTTGGCCTGGAGCCGCGCCCACTCCCGCATCGCCATCACGCGCCGGTGCTCGCGGAACTCCTCCTGGGTGTCGATGGTCCCGAACAACCAGCCCCAGACCTCCTTGGACGCCTGCATCTTGCGCGCGATCTTGTCGGTCCAGTCGTGCGGCACGTGGCAGTCGGGGCAGGTGGCGCGCACGCCGGAGCGGTTGGTGTAGTGGATCGTGGTCTTCAGCTCCTCGAACGGGTTGTCGTGCATCTCGTGGCAGCTGACGCAGAAGGTCTCGGTGTTGGTCGCTTCCAGCGCCGTGTTGAAGCCGCCCCAGAACACGATGCCGCCGATGAAGCCCCCCACCACCAGGAAGCCGAGGCTGAAGAACCGGCTCGGCTCCCGGAGCGTCCGCCAGAGGTCGCGGATCCGGCTGCGCACCGCCACCCCCTAATCCTGCCCGCCGGCGGCTTCGCGCTCCAGCAGCGTGTCGATGTCCTCGAACGTGTTCTCGACCGGCGCCTCGGTCTCGTGCTGCACGACGTGGCACTGGTTGCAGAAGTACCGGCGGGGCGAGACCGCGGCGAGGAACTGGCCGTCGCGGTCCATGAAGTGGGTGATGCTGACCATCGGCGCCTGGGACTCGCCGGTCGCGCTCCGGCTGTGGCAGTCCAGGCATTTGTTGAAGTTCATGTCGATCTGGTAGCCGTCGATCTTGTGCGGGATGGTCGGCGGCTGCTCGGGGTAGTTGCGCACCCGGCGGAGATCCCGGTTCTCGACCTCCGGCATGCGCGGCGCCTCGCCCTCCTCGGTGAGGGCATCGAGCCTCATCGTCGCGACCCAGTCGCGCCCGACGGGCTCCTGGGCCAGGGCTGCGGCGGCGGCAGCGGCCAGGGCCACGGCGAGGAAAAGCGTCCTGATGATCATCGCTCCGTCCCTCAGGCGCGGGTGATCGTGACGGCGCACTTCTTGAAGTCGGTCTGCTTGGAGATCGGGTCGGTCGCGTCCAGCGTCACCTTGTTGATCAGCTGGCTGGCGTCGAACCAGGGCACGAACACGAGGCCTCGGGGCGGCTTGTTCCGGCCGCGCGTCTCGACCCGGGTGCGGATCGCGCCCCGCCGGGACGTCACCCGGACCTCGTCGCCGCGCCGCAGCCCGAGGGCGGTCGCATCGTCCGGGTGCATGTCGCAGACGGCGTGCGGGAAGGCCTGGTAGAGCTCCGGCACGCGCTGGGTCATCGAGCCGGAATGCCAGTGCTCGAGCACCCGCCCGGTCACCAGCCAGAACGGGTACTCCTCGTCCGGCGGCTCGGCGGCCGGCTCGAACGGCAGGGCGTAGATGTTCGCCCGGCCGTCGGGGTTGCCGTAGAAGCGCAGCTCCTCGCCCGCCGGCACGTAGGGGTCGTAGGGCGCCCGAAAGCGCCAGGGCGTCTCCCGGCCGTTCACCACCGGCCAGCGCAGGCCCCGGGTCTCGTGGTACGTCTCGAAAGGCGCGAGGTCGTGGCCGTGCTCCCGGCCGAAGCGCGCGTACTCCTCGAACAGGCCCTTCTGGATGTAGAAGCCGAAATGCTCGGCCTCGTGGTTGCCGTAGGCCGGGTCGCGCTCTTCGTTCGGATACGCGTCGACCTGGCCGTTCGCGAACAGGACCTCGTAGAGCGTCTTCCCCTTGTAGTCCGGGTTGGCGTCCAGGATCTCGGCCGGCCAGACCTCGTCGGTGGTGAAGCGCTTGGAGAACTCGACCAGCTGCCAGAGGTCGGAGCGCGCCTCGCCGGGCGCCTCGACCAGCTGGTGCCAGAACTGGGTGCGCCGCTCGGCGTTGCCGTAAGCGCCCTCCTTCTCGACCCACATCGCCGTCGGCAGGATCAGGTCGGCGGCCTGCGCGGTCACGGTCGGGTACGGCTCGGACACCACGATGAAGTTCTCCGGGTTGCGGTAGCCCGGGTACGTTTCCTCGTTCATGTTCGGCGCCGCCTGGAGGTTGTTGTTCACCTGGATCCAGTAGGCGTTGATCAGTCCGTCCTTGAGCATCCGGTTCTGGAGGACGGCGTGCGCGCCCGGCTTCTCCTGGATGATGCCGGCGGGCAGCTTCCAGATCTCCTCCGCGATGGCCCGGTGCTCGGGGACGTTGACCAGGTAGTCGGCCGGCAGCCGGTGGGCGAAGGTCCCGACCTCGCGGGCGGTGCCGCAGGCCGACGGCTGGCCGGTGAGCGAGAACGGGCTGTTGCCGGGCTCCGCGATCTTCCCCGTCAGGAGGTGGATGTTGTAGATCAGGTTGTTGGCCCAGACGCCCCGGGTGTGCTGGTTGAACCCCATGGTCCAGAAGGACGTGACCTTGACCTCCGGGTCGGCGTACAGCTCGGCCAGCTCCTCGAGGCGGTTCTCCGGCACGCCGGTCATCTCGTGGACCTTGTCCAGCGTGTAGTCCGCCACGAACGCAGCGTACTCGTCGAAGGTCATCGGCACCGAGCCGCCGGCGTCGGCGGTGTTCTTCGCCGCCTGCTCCAGCGGGTGCTCGGGGCGGAGCCCGTAGCCGATGTCGACGTTGCCGCGCAGGAAGTTGACGTGCTTGTCGACGAACGCCTGGTTCACCCGGCCGGTCTGGATGATGTGGTTCGCGATGTAGTTGAGGATCGCGAGGTCGGACTGCGGCGTGAACACGATGCCGAGGTCGGCGAGCTCGAAGTTCCGGTTCTCGAAGGTCGAGAGCACCGCGACCTTGACGTGCGCCGCGCTGAGCCGCCGGTCGGTCACCCGGGTCCAGAGGATCGGGTGCATCTCCGCCATGTTCGAGCCCCAGAGGACGAAGGCGTCGGCGTGCTCGATGTCGTCGTAGCAGCCGGGCGGCTCGTCGATCCCGAAGGTCCGGATGAAGCCCGCGACGGCGGACGCCATGCAGTGCCGGGCGTTGGGGTCGATGTTGTTGGAGCGGAAGCCCGCCTTCATCAGCTTGTTGGCGGCGTAGCCTTCCCAGACCGTCCACTGGCCGGAGCCGAACATGCCGACCGCCGACGGCCCCTTGTCCCTGAGGGTCGCCTTGAACTTCTCGGCCATGACGTCGAACGCCTGGTCCCAGGAGACCGGGGTGAACTCGCCGTCCTTGGCGTACGCCCCGTCCTTCATCCGCAGCAGCGGCTGTGTCAGCCGGTCCGCGCCGTACATGATCTTGGACAGGAAGTAGCCCTTGACGCAGTTGAGGCCGCGGTTGACCGGGGACTTGATGTCGCCGTGGGTCGCGACGACCCGACCGCTCTTGGTCGCGACCATGACGCTGCAGCCGGTGCCGCAGAACCGGCACGGCGCCTTCGACCAGGTGAGCGCGGTCCGGCCGGCCTCGGTGATCAGGTTCTGAGCCGCGGCCGGGACCGGCAGCCCGCCGACCGCCGCCGCGACGGCGGCCGCCTGGGCCCGGAGATAGTCACGTCGCGACAGACTGGCGGTCATCCCACGGCCTCCTCATCCCGTTCGATCCGGTGAAACACGAGCTGTGCCGAGAGCACCCCGGGAAGCTCCCTGATCGCCTCGACCGCGTCCAGAATCGCCCGCTCGCTCGCCGTCACGAGCGTCACCACGAGCCTGCCGTCCGCCTCCGTCGGCACGTCGGCGTCGGGCATCGCCCGGATCGCCTCGGCGACGGCGCCGGTCCGGTCCGGCCGGCTCTGCACCAGCAGGCTCGACACGTGCAGCTCGCCCGCCGGACGCCCCGAGCCCGCCTCGCCCATCGTCGTCACCGCCGATCGCCTCCCCGGCCCAATCCGACCCGCCGCCGGCACGCGCGCAGAGGTCGGTTCGACATCCTCCCGTGTCGCCCTCACCCGGTCGGGGGACCCAGGAGCATCTGTGACATCCAGACCAGGAAGCCGTAGCCGCCGACCACCATCACCGCGAGGATCGGCGCCAGCACCACGGCCAGGAAGAGAAAGACCAGCAGCTCCCGTCGGCGCGCGCCCCGGGCCTCGTCGGCGCCGACAGCGGCGGTCGATCTCGCGTCGTCCATCGATCAGCCCCAGGTGCCCGTCCGATGCGCAGTCTGCACATCGAGCCGGGCGGCTTCAACCCCGGAGCGTCCACGCGGGGACATCCGAACGCGTGGAGCGACCGCCGTCAGCGCGCCTGGATCGCGGTCGGCGCGGGGAGGACCGGGGTCGGGACGTCGCGGAGGTGCGGCGACAGCCGCCATTCCAGCCAGCGGACGCCGCGCGTCACCAGGAAGTTGATCGCGAGGTAGATCGCCCCGGCGACGATGAAGATCTCGAACACCGCGAAGGTCCTGGCGATGATGCTGCGCGCGATCCCGGTGACCTCGAGCAGCGTGATGGTCGAGGCGAGCGAGGTCGACTTGACCATCAGGATGATCTCGTTGCCGTAGGCGGGCAGCATCTGGCGGAACGCGACCGGGAAGACGATCCGGCGAAACATGAGGGGGCCGCTCATGCCGCAGGCGCGCGCCGCCTCGACCTGGCCGTAGGGCACCGACTGGATGCCGCCCCGGATGATCTCGCTGGTGTACGCGCCGGTGTTGAGGGTGAGCGCCAGGATCGCGCACCAGTACGGCTCGCGGAAGAAGGTCCAGAGGAAGCTGTCCCGGATCGCCTCGAACTGCCCGAGCCCGTAGTAGATCAGGAAGATCTGCACGAGCAGCGGCGTGCCCCGGAACACGAACACGTAGGTCCAGGCGGCGCCGGCGACGAGCGGATTGCCGGACAGGCGGAGCAGGGCGAGCCCGACCGCGAGGAAGAAGCCGAGGAACAGCGCGAGCGTCACCAGTTGAAGGGTCAGCCCGAGCCCGCCGAGCAGCGCCGGCACGCTCTCGAGCATCAGGCCGACGTTCACGACGCCCGCCTCACGCCGCGGTTGGCGTAGCCTTCCGCGCGCTGGAAGCCCCAGTTCGAGCAGGTGGTGATCGCGAGGTAGAGGGCGGCGGCGAGCAGGTAGAAGGTGAACGGCTGCCGGGTCGAGCCGGCGGCGATGTGCGACTGGCGCATGATCTCGACCAGGCCGGTGACCGAGATCAGCGAGGTGTCCTTGAGGGTGAGCTGCCAGACGTTGCCGAGCCCGGGGAGCGCGAAGCGGGCGGTCTGCGGCGCCAGGACCCGCCGCAGCACGAGCATCCGGCTCATGCCGATCGCGCGTGCCGCCTCGAGCTCGCCCTTCGGCACGGTCAGGATCGCGCCGCGGATCACCTCGGTGGAGTACGCGCCGGAGACGATCCCGACCGCGAAGGTGCCGATGGTGAACGCGTCGATCTCGATGTAGCCGTCGTAGCCGAACATCGAGGCGACGAACATGACGCTCCGGTTGCCACCGAAGAACAGCAGGTAGATGACCAGCAGCTCCGGGATGCCGCGGACGACCGTGGTGTAGGTGCCGGCGAGCGCCTGGAGCGGCAGCGAGCCGGAGAGCTTGGCGGCGGCGCCGAAGGTGCCGAGGATCAGGCCGAGCAGCATCGCCGAGCAGCTGACCAGGATGGTGGTCAGCGCCGCCCGGAGCATCTCGTCGCCCCAGCCGGTGTCGCCGAAGGCGAGGAGCTCCATCTCGGCGCGCCGGGCTCAGCGGCGCCGCGGGTCCGGAGGCCTCACGCCGAGGCGTCGAAGCCGAACCACTTCTCCGAGAGCTCGCGGATCGTGCCGTCCTCCCTGGCGGCCGCGATGGCCTCGTTGAACTTCTGCACGAGCTCGTCCTCGCCCTGGCGGATCCCGACCCCGATCCCCTCGCCGTAGGGCCCGCCGGCCATCGACGGGCTGACGATCGCCAGGCCCTGGCCCTGCTCGCCCTCGAGCATCGGCTCCCAGTAGGCCTGATCGGCGAGGGCGGCATCGATCCGCCCCGCCTGGAGGTCGAGATCGAGGTTCTCCTGGGTGTCGTAGCGGCGCACGTCGGCGTCCTCGAGGTAGGTCTCGAGGAAGTTCTGGTGCGTGGTCCCGACCTGGACGCCGATGGTCTTGCCCTCGAGCGCGCTCTGCAGCGCCTCGATCGTCGCCTCCTCCTCCGGGCCGACCTCGTCGAGATCGAGCCTTCCGCCGGCGAGGCCGGCCGCCGCGAGATCACCGTCCGCAGGAGCCACGAACGCGGAGGGGCTGTCGGCGTAGGGGTCCGAGAACTGGATCACCTGGCGGCGCTCGTCGGTGATCGACATCGCCGCCATGATGGCGTCGTACTTGCCATCCTGGAGGGCCGGGATGATCCCCTCCCAGCTCTGGGCGACGATCTCGCACTCCACCTCCATGCGCGCGCACAGGTCGTTCGCGAGGTCGACCTCGAAGCCCGTCAGCTCGCCGGAGGGGCCGGTCTGATTCCAGGGGGGGTAGGCGCCTTCGGTCGCGATCCGGAGCGCCCGGTCCTGGGCGCCGGCCGGGCCGGCCTGGAGCGCGAGCGCGGCGGCGAGCGCGATGAGCAGGGAGCGGGTCATGGCAGCGGTCCTCCTCCGCGCCGCGCCGGCGACCGGGCGGCGCCCCTTCGGTCGATCAGGACGAAGCGTCGAAGCCGAACCACTCCTCGGCGAGCCGCCGGATGGTGCCGTCCTCCCTGGCGGCCGCGATCGCTTCGTTGAACTTCTCGACCAGCTCGTCGTCCTCCTGGCGGATGCCGAGGCCGACCCCGTCGCCGAACGGACCGCCGGTCATGGCCGGCCCGATCAGGGTGAAGCCGGCCCCCTTCTCCGTCTCGAGCAGCGGCTGCCAGTAGCTCATCGACGCGAGCGCGGCGTCGACCCGGCCGGCCTTGAGATCGAGGTCGAGATTCTCCTGCGTGTCGTACTTGCGGATGTCGACGGCGTCGCTGAGGTGCGTCTCGAGAAAGTTGGCGTGGGTGGTCGCGACCTGAACCCCGACCGTCTTGCCGTCGAGCAGCTCGCGGAGGTCGTCGACCGCCGCCTGCTCCGCGGTGTCGATGTCGTCGAGCGTGAGCCGGTCCTGCTCGCTCTGGTAGTCGGCGAGCTCGCTGTCCTCGAGAACCGCGAACCTGGCCGGCGTGGCGGCATAGGCGTCGGTGAACTGGATGACCTTCCGGCGCTCGTCGGTGATCGACATGCCGGCCATGATGGCGTCGTACTTGCCGTCCTGCAGCGCCGGGATGATGCCTTCCCAGTCCTGGGCGACGATCTCGCACTCGGCGTCCATCCGCGCGCAGAGGTCCCTCGCGAGGTCGAGCTCGAAGCCGACGAGCTGGCCGGAGGCGTCGGTGTGGTTCCACGGCGGATAGGCGCCTTCGGTCGCGATCCGGACCTTGGACCACTCCTCGGCGGCGGCAAGGCTGGCCGCGGTGCCGAGCACGAGCGCGGTGGCGAGCGACAGGGAACGGCGCATGGCACTCCCTCTCATTCTTGTCGTCGACGGTCTCCCGCTCACGTTCGTCCGCCGCTCCGGGGGTGTTGTCAAGCCCGTGACCGAACGGGCGCCGTTCAACCGAAGCGCGCCAGAACGGCGCGCGGCTGTTGAAATCGGTGGCCATTGCGGCGACCATCCGGGATGTTCATCCACATCCGGAGGGCGGCATGGCGGAGAGCCAGTCGAAGACCGAGGCCCGGGCCGAACGCGACCTGCGCGACGACCTCGACACCCTCAAGAGCGACCTCGACGCGCTCAGAAAGGACATCGGGGCGATCGTCCAGTCGCTGAAGGGCACCGCGTCGGGCCGTGCCGAGGAGGAGCTCGACGCGGTCCGCAGGCGCGCGACCCGGCTGGCCGGCGACCTGCAGAGCCAGGGCAAGGAGCAGCTCCGCGCGTTCGAGGCGCAGATCGAGGAGCGGCCGTTCGCGAGCCTCGCCCTGGCGTTCGCGATCGGCCTGATCTTCGGCAAGATGTTCGACCGCAGGTGAGCGGGCTCTGACCTTGCGCATGCTGCTCGGGCTTCTCGGGCTGCCGGCGGTCGGCATCGCCCGGCTCGCCACCGGGCTGGCCCTCCTCATGGTCGCGCTGGTGCTCCTGATCGTCGGGCTGGTCCGGCTGATCGACACGGTCCAGATCGTCCTCGTGCTGACCTTCGGGCCGGTGCTCGGGAGCCTGCTGGTGGCGGTGCTCATTCTCGTCGTCGCGGCCGCCTTCGCCGCGATCGGACGGGTCTACCTCCGGCCGCGGGCGCGGGTGCAGAATGCCGCCGCCGCGGGCGCCGGCGCGGAGATGGTGGCCCAGGTCATGGGCATGATCCGCAGCAACCCGGGCACCGCCGCCGCCGGCGCCGCCCTGCTCGGGGTGCTGGTCGGCTCGACCCCGGAGCTCCGCCGCTCGCTCAACGACCTGATCAAGCCGGCGCCGAAGCGTCGGCCCGCCCGCGACGAGGAGGTGCGCGGATGAGCCGGCCCTTCCGCGTGACCGTGCCCGACCTCGCCTTCGTCGGCGAGGATCTGCGCCGGCCCGAGTGCGTGGCCGCGACCGCCCGCGGCCTGGTCCACGTCTCCGACGCCCGCGGCGGGATCACGACCATCCGCGCCGACGGCGGCATGAGCCGGCTGCTCGGCCGCGGCGTCGGGGACTTCCTCCCGAACGGCTTCTCGCTGCTGCCGGACGGCGGCTACGCGGTCGCGAACCTCGGGCCGGACGGCGGCGCCTGGCGGCTCGCGCCCGACGGCGCGCTGACGCCCGAGGTGCTCGAGGTCGACGGCTGGCGCCTGCCGCCCACCAACTTCGTCCACCACGACCGCACGAGCGGCGAGGACCGGCTCTGGATCTCGGTCAGCACCCGGCACGTGCCGCGCGAGCTCGCCTTCGACCGCCGGGTCGCGGACGGCGTCATCGTGCTCAAGGATCGGCGCGGCGCCCGGGTCGTGGTCGACGATCTGGGCTTCGCCAACGAGGCCAAGGTCAGCCCCGACGGCCGCCACCTGTACGTCAACGAGACCGTGGCGCGCCGGCTCAGCCGGTTCCCGATCCGGGCCGACGCCAGCCTCGGCCCGCGCGAGACCGTGGCCGGGTTCGCGGACGGCATCTTCCCGGACGGCTTCGAGTTCGATGCCGAGGACGGGATCTGGATCGCGAGCGTGGTCAGCAACCGCCTGGTCCGGGTCGCGCCGGGCGGTGCGCAGGAGGTGATCCTCGACGATTCCGACCCGCAGGTCGTCGCGGCGGCCGAGACCGCCTGGGCGGAAGGGCGGCTCGGCCGGGCCGAGATCGACGGCGGCCGCGCGGGCACGCTCGGCAACCTCGCGAGCGTGACCTTCGGCGGCCCCGGGCTGCGCACGGTCTATCTCGGCTCGCTGTTCGCGACCCGGCTCGCGACCTTCGCGTCGCCCATCGCCGGGGCCGAGCCGCCGCACTGGCACTACTGAGGCTCGGGGCAGACCGAGGTCGGCCCGGCCTCCAGGCTGGCGGGCCGCGCCGCGGCCGCCTACATTCCGCGCCTGAGGCTCAAGTCTACGGGAGGCGCGCCATGGCACGTCCGAGCAAGGTGATCGTGGGCGAGGTCGGCCCGCGCGACGGCTTTCAGATCGAGCGCACCTTCATCCCGACCGCGACCAAGATCGAGCTGATCAACCAGCTGATCGCGGCCGGCATCCCGGAGATCGAGGTCACCTCGTTCGTGAGCCCGCGGGCGGTGCCGCAGCTCGCCGACGCGGCCGAGGTGGTGGCCGGGCTGGACCGCTCGAAGGGCACCCACTTCGTGGCCCTGGTGCCCAATGCCCGGGGCGCCGAGCGCGCGGTCGAGGCGGGGATCGACGAGCTCCGGGTGTTCGTCTCCGCGTCCGAGAGCCACAACCTGAAGAACGTCAACCGGAGCGTCGAGCAGTCGCTCGAAGGCTTCGAGGAGGTCGCCCGGCTCGCGCACGCGGCGGGCCGGCCGGTCTCCGGCGCGATCGCGACCTCCTTCGGCTGCCCGTTCGAGGGCGACGTGCCGGCCGAGCAGGTCGGCCGGATCGCGGCCCGCTATCGCGACATGGGCTTCGTCGGCGTGAGCCTGGGCGACACCACCGGCATGGCCACGCCGCCGATCGTCCAGAAGGTGGTCCGCCATCTCCAGCGGGAGGTGCCCGACCTCCCGATCACCCTCCACTTCCACAACACCCGCGGGATCGGCCTCGTCAACGTGGTGGCCGGCCTGGACGAGGGCATCGACCGCTACGAAGGCTCGTTCGGCGGCCTCGGCGGCTGCCCGTTCGCCGCCGGCGCGACCGGAAACATCTGCACCGAGGACCTGGTCAACCTCCTGCACGAGCTCGGCATCGAGACCGGGATCGACCTCGAGAAGCTGTGCGGCGCGGCGCGCGGCATCGAGCGGGTGCTCGGGCGCGAGCTGCCCGGCCAGGTGATGAAGGCGGGCCCGAGGCTCCACCTGCACGACATGGAGGGGGTGACGACCGCGGTCGGGTGAACCTCCGGGCCTGACGCCGACCTCACTCCCGCGCCTGGTGGACCTCGATGACGTTGCCGTCGGGATCGTGGAAGAAGATCTGGTGCCAGCCGCCCATCGCCCAGGTGCCGTAGTCCGAGTAGGGGATGCCCTTCTCCTCGAGGCGGCGCTTGAAGGCCTCGATGTCGTCGGTCCGGAACGCGATGTGGCCGCGCTCGAGCGGGTTGATCGCCTGCCCGGTGCGGAACGAGACGCCGAGGTCCTTCTCGGCGAGGTGGACCTGGGTCGTGCCGTCGGTGACGAAGGCGACGGCGCCGGCGTAGCCTTCGTCGCGGTTGCGGAGCGCTTCCAGCGACGCCTCGGTCTCGAGGTCGAGCACGCCGCGGTAGAACGCGTCCATCGCCTCGACGTTGGTGGACGACAGGTTGATGTGGTGCAGCTGGATCTTCATGGGCTCCCCGCTCCCGGTGCCACGGGGCCGGCACGCCGCGCCCCCGTCCCGCCGCCGACCATCGTCCGGCGCGCGGGCCAGCGCAACCCTCCGCGCGGGCGCCCTTCGCCGTACCGGCCCGGAAGGCCGGGTCCGCCGCGACAGGCCATGACCGGCTCGCATGGCCGGGCGGCTGCCTGGGGCGAGAAGGGATCATTGCTTCTTGGCCCACGACCGCCAGGGCCACCCCCTGACGGTCGTGGGAGAGCCGTATCGAAGACTGCCGGGGCCAGAGCAGTTTCCGATGAAATGGAACCAGCTTCAGATAGAGGCAGACCCTACGCTCATCGGAAGAAAACTGCTCTATCTCAAGGGTCTAGAGCATCTTTATCCGCCTAGAACCGCTCGCGAGAGCGGTTCCAGGCAAGCGGATGATGCTCTAGCGGCTCGCCGACTGGATCTCCTGGTCCTGCAGCTCGACCACCAGGCGGGCGAAGGCGTCGGCGAAGGCGGCGGCGATCACCTCGCCCTCGGCGGTCGACCCGTAGCCGCCGACGTCGAACGCGTCGCTGCCGCCGAGCAGGCCGCTGATGTCCACCCCGCTGGCCGATCCCTCGACCGAGGCCAGCAGCAGGCCGGTCCGGGCGTCGTTCAGGGACAGGACCGTCTTGATCTCGCGGACGTTGAGGTCGCCGCCGGCGCTGGTTTCCGCACCCAGCAGGTCGCCGAAGGTCCTGCGGACGTTCGTCCCGGCGGCCTTGGGATTGCTGACCGTGATCTGGGGGCGGAGCATGTAGTGCAGCTGATCCGCCACTTCGTGATCGGCGACCAGGTCGAGATCGACGACCTCGAAGCACTTGGAGTCCAGCATCATCTTCTCGAGCAGGGGCTCGGGCGAGCCGAGCTTCATCTCCTTCAGGGAATCCAGCACCTCGTCGCCCGGCTGCACCACCGAGGCGAGGCCGAGGGGCGCCGTGCAGGTCGGGAGGCCGCCGGCCCCGCCGGCAGGGGCGGAGTCGCGGGCGGCGAGCTGCGTCAGTCCGCCACCGCCATTGCCCGGCCCCGGGCATCCGGCGAGCAGCAGGACCAGAGGAGCGAGGGCTCCGAGAGAGCGCTTGGCGATCATGAGTTTCCCTCATCCGTAAGTGTCTAATGGATCCGGCTATTATTTATTTCCGGTTGTCCTTGATCTGCGGGATTGCATCCGGAGGCCGACGGTGAGCTGCTTCACAGCGCCAGGCGACCTGAGAGGTCCAGGCGGCCCGTCCGGCGGCGCACGGGGGAGCTGCCTATCGCTGCAGCCTCGGGTTCAGGACGTCGCGGAGCTGGTCGCCGACGAGGTTGATCGAGACGATCGTGACCAGCAGCGCGACGCCCGGGAAGAAGCTGATCCAGTAGCGCCCGGAGAGCAGGTAGTCGTAGCCGTTGGCGATCAGGAGCCCGAGCGACGGCTCGGTGATCGGCAGCCCGATGCCGAGAAACGAGAGCGTCGCCTCGAGCGCGATCGCGTTCGCCACCTGGACCGTCACCACGACGATCAGCGGCGGCAGGCAGTTCGGGAGCAGGTGGCCGAAGACCACGCGCCGGTGGCTGAAGCCGAGGCAGAGCGCCGCCTCGATGTACTCCTTCCGGCGCTCGACCAGGGCCGTGCCGCGGACCGTCCGGGCGTAGTACGCCCACTGCACGGCGACCAGGGCGATGATGATCTTGTCGACCCCCTGGCCCAGGATCGCGAGCAGGATCAGCGCCACCAGGATCGCCGGGAAGCTCAGCTGGACGTCGACGATCCGCATGATCAGGGTCTCGACCCAGCCGCCGAAGTAGGCCGCGATCAGGCCCATCGACATGCCGAGCCCGAGCGCGAGCAGCGCCGACATCGCGCCGACGCCCAGCGAGGTCCGCAGCCCGTACATGATCGCCGACAGCATGTCCCGGCCCTGGCCGTCGGTGCCGAGCCAGTAGGTCTGGCCGGCGAAGCTCGTTTCGCCCGGCGGGAGCGTCGAGTCCATGATGTCGATCTCGGCGAGGTCGTAGGGGTCCTGCGGCGCCAGCCAGGGCGCGAAGACCGCCGCGATCGCGACGACCGTGAACACGGCGAGGCCGAGCAGCGCGAGCCGGCTGCGGGTGAAGTCCGCGACGAAACGGCGGAACGGCCCCTGGGGCGCGCGCGCCGGGGCGTCGAGCTCGGCCTCGATCTCGGCGGCGCGCTCCAGCGCCGTCGTCACTGGCCGAGATCCGAGAGCCGGACGCGAGGGTCGAGCACCGAATAGAGCAGATCGACGACGAGGTTGATGACGATGAACATCACCACGATCACCATCAGGTAGGCGACGATCACCGGGCGGTCGAGCACGGCGATCGAATCGATGATCAGCTTGCCCATGCCCGGCCAGGCGAAGATGGTCTCGGTCACCACCGCGAACGCGATCAGCACGCCGAGCTCGAGGCCGGCGACGGTCACCACCGGGATCAGGATCGTCTTGAGCACGTGGACCCCGATCACGCGCCGGCTGGAGAGGCCCTTGGCGCGGGCGAACTTGACGAAGTCGAGCGGCATCGTCTCGCGCACCCCGGCGCGGGTCAGCCGGATGATCAGCGACATCTTGAACAGCGCGAGGTTCGTCGACGGCAGGATCAGGTGCTGCCAGCCGTCGAGGGTCAAGAGGCTGGTCTCGATGCCCAGGACCTCGACCGTCTCGCCGCGGCCGGTCGACGGCAGCCAGCCGAGCATGACCGAGAAGATCATGATCAGCATGATGCCCTGCCAGAAGTTGGGCAGCGAGAAGCCGAGGATCGAGCCGGCCATGATGGTCCTGCCGGCGGCGCTCTCCGGCCGGAGGCCGGCCCAGAGCCCGAGCGGCACCCCGAGGCCGACCGCGAGGACCATGCCGACCAGCGCGAGCTCCAGGGTCGCCGGCATGCGCTCGAGGATCAGGGTCAGCGCCGGCCGGTTGAACACGAAGGAGTTGCCGAGGTCGCCCTGGAGCGCGTTGGTGACGAACACCCAGTACTGCTCGACCAGCGGCCGGTCGAGGCCGAGCGCCCGGATCGCCCGCTCGATCTCCTGCTGGTCGGCATCGGGGCTGATCAGGATGTCGACCGGGTTGCCGATCGCGAACACGCCGAGGAACACGATCAGCGACATGGCGGCGAGCGCGATCAGGCTCTGCATGGTCCGGCGGATCAGGAAGATCAGCATGGAGGCCGCCGCCGCTCCTCTGGGCCCGGCGGCCATTGGGCGCGCGCGCCGGCGCGGCGTCAAGGCGAGGTCCCCGCTCGGCCAGGCGCGGGCGCCCCGATGACCCTCGCGCCGCACCGCCGGCCGGGCGTGCTCGAGCTCCGGGCGCCGGACCGGGAAGCCCTGCCGCTGATCTTCGACAGCCCGCACAGCGGCACGCTCTGGCCCGCCGACTTCCGCCCGGCGGCGCCCGAGGCCTCGATCCGCAAGAGCCAGGACACCTTCGTCCACGAGCTGTTCGACGCCGCGCCGGAGCACGGCGCGGTCCTGCTCCACGCCCTGTTCGCGCGCGCCTACATCGACCCCAACCGGGCGATCGACGACCTCGACCCGGCGCTGCTCGGGGAGCCCTGGCCGGGCGGGCTGAACCCGACCGAAAAGACCGCGCGCGGCCTCGGCCTGATCTGGCGCCTGGCGCCGCCGGGCGACCTGCCGATCTACGACCGGCGCCTGTCGAGCGCCGAGGTCGCGGCCCGGATCGAAGGCTTCTGGCGGCCCTATCACGCCGCGCTCGGGGACGCGATCGGGCGGCTGCACGCCGTTCACGGCGAGGTCGTGCACGTCAACTGCCACTCGATGCACTCGGTGAGCTCCGCGATGCACGCCGGCGGGCCGGGCGTGCCCCGCCCCGACATCGTGCTCGGCGACCGGGACGGCACCTCGTGCTCGGGCGCGCTGACCCGCTTCGTGAGGGACTTTCTGGAGGCGCGCGGCTGCTCGGTCGCGGTCAACGACCCCTACAAGGGGGTGGAGCTGGTCCGGGCCTACAGCGACCCGGCGCGCCGTCGGCACAGCCTGCAGATCGAGATCAACCGGCGGCTCTACCTCGACGAGGCGAGCCTCGAGCGTGGTCCGGGCTTCGCCGCGACCCGGCGGCTGATGGCCGACCTGGTCGGCGCGCTCGCGGGCCTGGTGCGGGACGGGCTCGGCTGAAGCGGCGCACTGGAGCGCCGCCGGTACGAGCCGACCTCGGCTTCGCCTCCTCGCGCCGGGCGCCTGCGCGTGGTATCGACCGGCGCTTCCCTCACGAAGGCGGAACAGCCCGGGGAGCAGGTCGGCGGCCGCACGCACCATCGGCCAGCGGGTTCAGTCCGGAAGGGCTTGCATGGCAGACGCCAGCCGAGGAGCGGCGCGAAGCTCGACTTTCCGGTGGTGCAGCCCATGATCGCCGGATGGGTCAGGCCCTTGCCATGACACGAGCTCGCGACCGGCGCCCTCAGGCACGGCGCCCTCGCGCAGCCGGCTGGCCGCATCCACGTCGACCGGGCGCTCCTGGGCGAAGAGGCTCCGAGCCTGGTCTTTCGCTGGCACGAGGCCGGCGTGCAGATCGACGAGGGCGACCGGGCCAGAGGCTTCGGCCCGGAACTTATCGAGCGGGCGGTGCCTTATATGCTCGGGGGCACGAGCAGGCTCGAGTTCA
>DASUSF010000307.1:0-3405 GCA_036375275.1 Geminicoccaceae bacterium
ACGGTGGAGCCGGTCTTCGGCCAGATCAAGCAGGCCCGCGGCTTCCGCCAGGTCCTGCTCCGGGGTCTCGCCAAGGTCCAGGCCGAATGGACGCTGATCTGCACCGCCCACAACACCCTCAAGCTGCTCAAGGCGCTCCCGGCATGAACCATCACAATGCCTCATCCGGCCTGTCCGAGATCGATCCGCCGGCATCACCCCCCCAATTGCTGATTACCAGGACAGGCTCCTAGAGCGGATCCCGATATGAGGGAACCGTCTGCAAGCGGTTCCGATCGGGTGGATCCGCTCTGATCCATTGAAATAGAGCAATTTTCTTCCGATGAGCGGAAGGACGTCGCGGTTCGATGCGGTTTTGTCTCATCGGAAATTGCTCTAGGCGGCGACCCGGCAGCCGCGGTCGACGATCGCGACCACCTCGGCCATGATCCGGTCGAGGGCGAAATCCTTGGGCGTGAACACCGCGGCGACGCCCGAGGCACGGAGCGCCGCGGCGTCGGCCGGCGGGATGATTCCGCCGACCACCACCGGGACGTCGTCGAGGCCCGCGCGCCGCATCCGCTCCATGAGCTCTGCGACCAGGCCGAGGTGCGAGCCGGACAGGATCGACAGCCCGACCACGTGGACCCCTTCCTCGAGGGCCGTGTTGGCGATCCGCGCCGGGGTCAGCCGGATGCCCTCATAGACCACCTCGATGCCGCAGTCCCGCGCCGCCACCGCGATCTGCTCGGCGCCGTTGGAGTGGCCGTCGAGGCCGGGCTTCCCGACCAGCATCTTGACCCGCCGGCCGAGCCGGCGCGAGACCAGGTCGACCTGCTCGCGCACCCGGGCGAAGCCGTCGCTCGCCTGGAGCGGGCTGTGGACCGAGCCGAGGCCGGTGGGCGCCCGGTAGTCGCCGAAGACCTGGCGCAGCACCTCCGCCCATTCGCCGGTCGTGATCCCGGCGCGGACCCCGGCGATCGACGGCGGCATGACGTTGCGGTCTTCGGCGGCCGCCGCCCGGAGCTCGGCGAGCGCAGCCTGGACCGCGCGCGCGTCGCGGCCGGCCCGGTGCGCCTCGAGGCGCGCGATCTGCTCGCGCTCGGCCGCCGGATCGACCGCGAGGAAGCCACCATCCGCCTGGCCCACCAGCGGCGAGGGCGTGCTCTCGGTGTAGCAGTTGACCCCGACCAACGGCTGGTCGCCGGAGGCGATCGCCGCGGTCCGCATCGCGTTGGCGGCGACCAGGCGCTGCTTCATGTAGCCCGCCTCGACCGCGGCGAGCGCCCCGCCCATGGCGTCGATCCGGGCGAGCTCCTCGCGCGCCGCGCGCTTCAGCGCATCGGTCTTCGCCGCGACCACCGGCGAGCCGTCGAACAGGTCGTCGTGCTCCAGGAGATCGGTCTCGAGCGCCAGGATCTGCTGCAGACGGAGGCTCCACTGCTGGTCGAACGGCCGGGGCAGCCCGAGCGCCTCGTTCCAGGCTGGCAGCTGTACCGCCCGCGCCCGCGCCTTCTTCGAGAGCGTGACCGCGAGCGCGGAAAGCAGGATCCGGTAGACGTTGTTCTCGGGCTGCTGCTCGGTCAGGCCGAGGGAGTTGACCTGGACGCCGTAGCGGAAGCGGCGGAGCTTCGCGTCGGTGACGCCGTAGCGCTCGCGGGTGATCTCGTCCCAGAGGTCGACGAACGCCCGCATCTTGCACATCTCGGTGACGAAGCGGACGCCGGCGTTGACGAAGAAGCTGAGCTGGCCGACCACGGCAGGCAGAGCGGCCGCGTCGATCTCGCCGCGCTCCCGGACCGTGTCCAGGATCGCGATCGCGTTCGCCAGCGCGAAGGCCAGCTCCTGCTCGGGCGTCGCTCCGGCCTCCTGCAGATGGTACGAGCAGACGTTGGCCGGGTTCCACTTCGGCATCTCGCGCGCGGTGAACGCGATCACGTCGGCGGTCAGCCTGAGCGCGGCGCGCGGCGGCAGCATGTAGGTGCCGCGCGACAGGTATTCCTTGATCAGGTCGTTCTGGACGGTGCCGGTGAGGTCGCGCCGGGCGGCGCCCTGCTGCTCGGCGACCACCACGTAGAGGGCGAGCAGCCAGGGCGCGGTGGCGTTGATCGTCATCGAGGTGTTGGTGCGCGCGAGCGGGATCCCCTCGAACAGCGCCAGCATGTCGGGCAGCGCCCCGACCGGCACCCCGACCTTGCCGACCTCGCCCCGTGCCAGCGGGTGATCGCTGTCGTAGCCGGTCTGGGTCGGGAGGTCGAAGGCGACCGAGAGCCCGGTCTGGCCGCGCCCGAGGTTGGTGCGGAACAGGGCGTTGCTGGCCGCCGCCGAGCTGTGGCCGGCGTAGGTTCGGAACAGCCAGGGCGGATCGCGGCGGGGCGGTCCCGCTTGCTCGACCATGTCGGCGACCTCGTCGTTAACACTTAAAGTATTAATCATCCTAACACTGCGTAGTTGACACGGCAACATGAAAACACTTAGTTTTGCTGCATCGCAGGACGAGGGGATACGCGATGAGCAGAGCCAACGTCGAGCGGATCATCACCCGTTTCGGGTCGCAGCAGCGCGTCGCGGACCTGCTCGGGATCTGGCAGACGGCGGTCAGCGGCTGGGTCCGGCGGGGTGCCATCCCGGCGCGTCGCCAGGAGCAGCTCCTCGCGGTGGCACAGCGGGAAGGCGTCGAGCTCCGCCCGGAGGACTTCTTCGGCCACGGTGCCGCGCTTCCGGCCCGGGAGACGCCGGTCCAGCCCACCGCCGAGGTCATCCCGCTCAACGTCGGCAACGCCGGCCGGCCCGCCGTCGACGGCGGCAAGGACCTCTACGAGGTGGGCGAGATCCCGCCGCTCGGGCACGTCCCGAAGAACATGTACGCCTGGGTGATCCGCCGCGAGCGCGAGGGCGAGCCGGGCACCGCGATGCGGCAGGAGATCGTGCCGACCCCCGCGCTGGAAAGCGACGAGGTGCTGGTCCTGGTGATGGCGGCCGGCGTCAACTACAACGGGTGTTGGGCGGCCCTCGGCAAGCCGGTCTCGGTCTTCGACGTCCACAAGGCCCCCTATCACATCGCCGGCTCGGACGCGTCGGGGATCGTCTGGGCGGTGGGCAGCAAGGTCCGGCGCTGGAAGGTCGGCGACGAGGTCGTGGTGCACTGCAACCAGGACGACGGCGACGACGAGGAGTGCAACGGCGGAGACCCGATGTTCTCATCGTCCCAGCGCATCTGGGGCTACGAGACCCCGGACGGCTCCTTCGCCCAGTTCTGTCGCGTGCAGTCGCGCCAGCTCATGGAGCGCCCTATCACGTCGCTGGCTCCGACGCCTCGGGAATCGTCTGGAAGGTGGGCGACAAGGTCAAGCGCTGGAGGGTCGGCGACGAGGTCGTGATCCACTGCAACCAGGACGACGGCGACGACGAGGAGTGCAACGGCGG
>DASUSF010000308.1:0-14453 GCA_036375275.1 Geminicoccaceae bacterium
TGCTGGCCGGCATCGGCAACGCGTACTCCGACGAGATCCTGCACCGGGCCAGGCTCTCGCCGGTGACGCTCACCGGACGGCTCGACGACGCCGCCCTCGCACGGCTGTTCGAGGCGACCCGCGCGACGCTCGTCGAGTGGACCGAGCGCCTGCGGGAGGAGACCGGCGCGGCCTTCCCGGAGAAGGTCACCGCGTTCCGGCCCGGGATGGCAGCGCACGGCAGGTACCGAGCGCCGTGCCCGGTCTGCGGCACCGCGATCCAGCGGATCCGCTACGCCAACAACGAGACCAACTACTGCCCGCGCTGCCAGACCGGCGGCCGGGTGCTCGCCGACCGCGGCCTGTCGCGCCTGCTCGGCCGGGACTGGCCGAAGACCATCGAGGAGCTGGAGGTGCTGCGCGGTCGCGCCCGATGACGCGGCTTAAAGCAACTTCCGATGAGACAGAATCGCATCGCGCCGCGACGCCCTACCGCTCATCGGAAGACAATTGCGCTATTTCAATGGATCAGAGCGGATTCACCCGATCGGAACCGCCGGCAAGGCGGTTCCGTCATATCCGGATCCGCTCCTAGCGGTCGTCGGCGGCGGCACGGCCGTGGCGGAAGCAGTCGACCACATGGTCGTCGACCAGGCCGCAGGCCTGCATGAAGGCGTAGCAGATCGTCGGGCCGCAGAACCTGAAGCCCCTCTGCTTCAACGCCTTCGACATCGCCTTCGACTGCGGCGTCGCGGCCGGCACCTCGGCGAGGCTCCCGAAGCGGTTCCGGATCGGCGCGCCGTCCACGAACGACCAGACGAAGCCCGACAGCCCGCCCGGCTGTCCCATCAGCTCCAGCGTCGCCCGGGCGGAGAGGATCGCGCCCTCGATCTTGGCCCGGTTGCGGACGATGCCCGGGTTCTGGAGCAGGGCCGCGACCTTCGCCTCGTCGAACCGCGCGACGAGCTCGGGATCGAAGCCCCCGAACGCCGCACGAAAGTTCTCGCGCTTCCTCAGGATCGTCAGCCAGGACAGGCCGGCCTGGAAGCCCTCGAGCACCAGCATCTCGAACAGCCTCCGGTCGTCCCGGAGCGGCACGCCCCATTCCTCGTCGTGGTAGGCGCGATAGAGAGGATCGCTGCCGGCCCACCCGCACCGCGTCCTGCCGTCGTCCAATGTCGCGCTCCCGTGGTTGCCGCGGTCCCGCCCCATCCTATTCTCCGAACGGCGGCGGTCCTAGGGCAGGAGCGGGACGACGCCGGCGGGGCCCGAGGATCCGGGAGCGACCTGATGCTGCTGCAAGCGTCGCCGGCGCATGGCCGACCAGAACCGCTCGACGAGGCCGAGCGGCGGCGCCACAAGCGCCGGAACCTCCTGCACTCGCTGCTCCTGCTCGGCGGCATGCTGGCCCTGGCGGGGCTCTGCGGCTGGCTGCTGTTCGGCCCCGACGGCATGATCGGGCTGATCCTCGGGATGGGTGGCGCGATCCTGCTGGCGCCGAAGGTCTCGCCCGCGCTGGTCCTGCGCATGCACCACGCCCGGCCGCTGGCGCCGCACGAGGCGCCGGAGCTGGTCCGGATCGTCGACCTCCTGGCGCGGCGCGCGGGGCTGCGCCGCCCGCCGGACCTGTACTACGTGCCGAGCCGGGTGCCGAACGCCTTCGCGGTCGGCTCCCCCGACGATGCCGCGGTCGCCGTCACCGACGGCCTGCTCCGGCGCCTGCACCCGCGGGAGCTCCTGGGCGTCCTGGCGCACGAGCTCAGCCACGTGCGCAACAACGACCTCTGGCTGATGGGCCTCGCCGACCTGATCGGCCGGATGACCCGCGTGATGAGCGTCATGGGCGTCGCGCTGGTCGTGATCGGGCTGCCGATGTGGCTCGCGGGCGGCAGGGGGCCGCCGCTGCTCCTGATCCCGCTCCTGGTGTTCGCGCCGCAGATCACGCTCCTGCTCCAGCTCGCGCTGTCGCGGGCGCGGGAGTTCGACGCCGATCTCGACGCCGCCGGGCTGACCGGTGATCCGGAGGGCCTCGCCGCCGCGCTGGTCAAGCTGGAGCGCGCCCGGCAGAGCCTGCTCGAGCGGATCCTGATGCCCGGCTGGCGCTCGCCCGAGCCGTCGCTGCTCCGCACCCACCCGCCGACCCGGGAGCGGATCGAGCGGCTGCTCGCGCTCGGCACGCCGGCCCGGCCGCGGCTCGCCCCGGCACCGGAGGCCGCGTCCCTGGCCCCCGCCGGCTGGCCGGAGATCCGCCGTCCGCCGCGCCCGCACGTGGTCGGGTTCTTCCATTGACCGCGCCGACCGCAACCCGCCGCCCCTCGGGCCGCCTTTTGCGCTGCGGGGCCGGGGTGGTCCGTGGCAGGATGGGACCATGAACCCGACCGAGTCGCCGCCCGTTGCGCAGCCGTCCTCCCCCGCGGGCCGCCGGCGGACGACCGTGCTCACGCTCCTCGCGCTGCTCGGTCTGCTCGGCCTCACCGCCGCGGTCATGGGCTGGGCCTGGGCCGAGATCGGCGACGTCGAGTTCACGACCCACGGCTGGGTCGCGCTCGGCCTCGGCGCCGGCCTGACCTTCCTGGTCGGCGCGCTCCTGATGGGGCTGGTGTTCTTCTCGAGCCGGCGGGGCTACGACGAGCGTGCCCACGACTGGTCGAAGGATCGCGGCCGCCCGGCGCCTGGCCCCGGCCCGGATCGCTGATCCCGCGCCCACGGGGAGGTCGCCGGCAAAGAAAAAGGCCGCCGGCGAACCGGCGGCCAAAGCAACAGGGAGGCATCACAACGTCAGGGAGGACATCGGCCCGGATCTGCTGAACCAGAGGCTCTCTGCATCTCCAAGCCTGACCACAGTAAAGCGGAAGAAAGTTAACGGACCCCTAACGCGGCCCGGCTTTTTTTGAACGGACGGCTGATGGCGCGGGCAGGGAGCGGCTGGTGGCGCAGGCAGGGGAGGCGGCGGCTTGGGAGCGGCGCCGGCGCGCGTGACATGCCGGCGCTGGCCGGTCCGCGGAGACGCTGATGAGCAGGAGGGGATGGTGGGCGGTACTGGGATCGAACCAGTGACCCCTACGATGTCAACGTAGTGCTCTCCCGCTGAGCTAACCGCCCGCAGCAGGCGTTAGGTAGGTGGAAAGGTGAGGCTTGGCAAGCGGATTTGCCCGTCCTCCGGGCGGTGGCGCGACGCCGCTTGTCCCACCCGGGGCCGTATGGTCTGATGCCGTGTCTCCTTGCCGACGATGGCGGTCCCCGATTGCCGATGATGCCCGATTCAGGCCCTCCGATCGAGGTCCTCCATCCGGAGGGCGGCCTCGCTCCTCTGGTTCTCAGCTCGCCCCACAGCGGCCGGCTCTACCCCCCGAACCTGCTCGCCCAGGTCGGGATCGGCATGGACGAGCTGCGCCGCCTCGAGGACGGCTGCGTCGACCGCCTGTTCGCCGGCGCCC
The DNA here is from genome assembly GCA_036375275.1 of Geminicoccaceae bacterium. Lineage (GTDB taxonomy): Bacteria > Pseudomonadota > Alphaproteobacteria > Geminicoccales > Geminicoccaceae > DASUSF01. The sequence continues at coordinate 3,417 of DASUSF010000308.1, forward strand.
CCGGCCTCGGCGCGCCGCTGCTCCACGCCCGCTTCGCCCGCGCCTACGTCGACCCGAACCGCGAGGCCTACGAGCTCGACGCGGACCTGATCCGGCCGCCGCTGCCGCCCTACGTCAAGGTCGGCTCGCTCAAGGCGCGGGCCGGCCTCGGCGTCATCCCGAGCCGGATCGGCGGCCGCCGGATCTACCGGACGCGGCTCGACTTCGCCGAGGCCGAGCGTCGGATCGACCTCGCCTACCGGCCGTACCACCGCACCCTGCAGCGCCTGCTCGACCGGCCGCACGCCGAGTTCGGCGCGGTCCTGCTGCTCGACTGCCACTCGATGCCGAGCCAGACCGCCGACGGCACGCGCACCGGCGAGGCCCCGGTGGACGTGGCGCTCGGCGACCGCTACGGGCGAAGCTGCGCCCCGCCGGTGATCGAGCGGGCCGCCGCGGTCCTCCGCCGGGCGGGGCTCCGGGTCGGCCGCAACCAGCCCTACGCCGGCGGCCAGATCACGGCGCGCTACGGCCGCCCGGATCTCGGCATGCACGCGCTCCAGATCGAGGTGCGCCGCGACCTGTTCCTCGACGAGGCGACGCTCGAGCCGCTGCCGCGCCTGGGCGGCATGGTCCAGCTGTTCGAGGGGCTGCTGGCGGAGCTCGCGGATCTGGTCCACGCGCTCCGGCCGGCGGAGGCGCCCCTCGTCGCCTGCCCGACCGCCTCCTGAGCGCGCCGCTGGCCGCGGCCTCGCCGCGGCAACGAATTCCTCACCGCTCTTCGCCATGCTCGCTTCGACGCGATCGAGACGAGCATGCGAGGAGACCTCATGCGGCTGCTTGCCGCCGGCCTGCTGGCCCTGGCCGCCTGGCTGCCCGCGGCACCCGCCGCAGCCGACTGGCAGGAGGACCTGTGCGGCCGGCTCGCGCGGTCGGTCGAGCGGGCGCACGGCATCCCGCGCGGCCTGGTCGAGGCGGTGGCGCTCGCGGAGTCCGGACGGTGGAACGGCGAGGGGAGGGGCGGCCGGCCCTGGCCCTGGACCGTCACGTCCGGCGCCGACAGCTTCTACCTGCCGTCCAAGCAGGCGGCGATCGCCAAGGTCGAGGAGCTGCAGGCGCTCGGCCGGACCAACATCGACGTCGGCTGCATGCAGGTGAACCTGCACTACCACGGCGACCGGTTCGCGAGCCTGGAGCAGGCGCTCGACCCGGCGACCAACGTCCAGTACGGCGCCAGCTTCCTGCGCGCGCTGCGCGCCGAGACCCAGTCCTGGGGGCGGGCGACCGCGCGCTACCACAGCCGCACCCCGGAGCGCGGCGAGCGCTACCGGGCCAAGGTCTACCGGCTCTGGAACGAGGTCCGGAGGCGCGGCGGGGACGGGCGCGCGCCGCAGCAGATCGCCCTCAGCGCCATCGAGCGGGAGGCCGAGCCACTGACCGGCGCCGCCATCCGTGCGGACGATGCCGGGCCGTCGCGCCTGAAACGGCCGCTGATCGATCTCCGCGCGCGGAGCGCGCCGCCCGCGGGCGTGCGCATCATGCGCGGCAACTGAGCGCCTCCGGCTCCGGCGAGCCCCGGATCTTCGCACCCGCCGCCAGCGCCTCGCCGACGTGGCACCATCGCCACGGTCGAAGCACGAACGCGTCCCCGGCCCGGGCGCACCCGGAGGCAGGCGTTGCCGACCATCGGGCGACCGCCTAACGTCGCGCCGAGTTCTTCCGCCGGGCGGAGCCTTCGTCATGTCGATCATCGCGAGCCGGCTGGCGGCCATCAAGCCGTCGCCGACGATTGCCGTGTCCTCGCTCGCGCGCGAGCTCAAGGCGCAGGGGCGGGACGTCATCGGCCTCGGCGCCGGCGAGCCGGACTTCGACACCCCGGACAACATCAAGCGGGCGGCGGTCGCCGCGATCGAGGCCGGGCAGACCAAGTACACCGCGGTCGACGGCACGCCGGAATTGAAGCGGGCGGTGGCGCGTAAGTTCGAGCGCGAGAACGGCATTGCGTACCGGCCGGAGGAGATCAGCGTCGGCACCGGCGGCAAGCAGGTCATCTACAACGCGCTGATGGCGACCCTGGACCCGGGCGATCAGGTGATCATTCCGGCGCCGTTCTGGGTCTCGTATCCGGACATGGTCCTGCTCGCCGGCGGCGAGCCGGTGATCGTGCCGTGCTCCGACAACAAGGGCTTCAAGCTGCAGCCGGAAGACCTCGAGGAGGCGATCACGCCGCGGACCAAGTGGCTGATCCTGAACTCGCCGAACAACCCGACCGGGGCCGCGTACAGCGAGGCGGAGCTGCGCGCGCTGATCGAGGTGCTGCGCCGCCACGAGCACGTCTGGGTGCTCTCCGACGACATCTACGAGCACCTGGTCTACGACGGCTTCGCGTTCCGCACCCCGGTGCAGCTCGAGCCGGCGCTGAAGGAGCGGACGCTGACCATGAACGGCGTGGCCAAGGCCTACGCCATGACCGGCTGGCGGATCGGCTTCGCCGGCGGGCCGGTCGCGCTGATCAAGGCGATGGCGATGGTGCAGTCGCAGAGCACCTCCAACCCCTGCTCGATCAGCCAGGCGGCGGCGGTCGAGGCGCTCGACGGGCCGCAGGACTTCATCCAGGAGCGCAACCAGGTGTTCCGCGCGCGCCGCGACCTGATCGTCGACCAGCTGAACCAGGCGCCGGGCCTGCGCTGCCATCTGCCGGAAGGCGCCTTCTATGTCTATCCGAGCTGCGCCGGGGTGATCGGGCGGCGGACGCCCGACGGCCAGGAGCTCCGGACCAGCGAGGACTTCGCCCGCTACCTCCTCGAGCACGCCGGGGTCGCGGTCGTCCACGGCACGGCGTTCGGCCTCGATCCGTTTTTGCGCATCTCCTATGCGACCGCGACCGACCTCCTCGAGGAGGCGGGGCGGCGGATCATTCGGGCGTGCGCGACGTTGACCTAGCCACGGGGGCCGCGCCCGCGCCGCGTTCGGATCGCTCCTCCGCCTGTCCGGCGCCGTCGAACATCGGGTGGATCACCCGGTCGCCCGGGTCGATGCCGAGGAGGTTCGAGGTGCCGCCGGCGAGCTCCAAGACCGCGATCACCGGGACCTCCGACGAGATGGTCTCGAGCGACAGGGGCTTGGTGTTGGCCTCGATCTTGCGGATGCCGCCGGCGCGGTCGATGAACAGCATGTCGAGAGGGATCAACGTGTTGCGCATCCACATGCTGACCTCCTGCTCGCGGCCGAAGTCGAACAGCATGCCGCGGTCGACCGGAAGCGCGGTCCGGAACATCAGCCCGCGGGCGCGCTGCTCGGCCGACGCCGCCACCTCGACGGTGAAGTCGTGGCGGTGCTCGGGGGTGACGATCGTGAGACGAGAGGTCGGCAGGTCGCCGACCTCAGCCCCGCCGGCCGGCCCGGCGAGGGTGGCCAGGAGCAGGACCAGGACCGGGACACGACGGCGACGGGCCGCGGTTGGTGCGGGCAGGCGCACTCACATGCTCCCCCTCAGTGTACAACCTGTTGATAATTCGAGGCATTCGAACTAAAGTCCAGAGGTTAGAGGGAATGGTGCGGCATGACAAGCCGGGGCCGGACGGGCTGCGGCGCTTGCCGGGCAGTCATGCCCGGCGGAGCGGCGCGCCGTTCGGGCTCGTCGCCCGGCACGATGCGCCGGTCGTCCGGGTCGTCGTCCGGGCCTGTCCCGAAACCGATCCTGGTGAGGACCGGGGGCCACGGGCGCCGGGGGATGCGCGCGGGCGCCTCTTGAAGCGCCGCGGGCAGACCTGATGTTTAGGGCCGTACGGGTGTGCGGCGTGCAGGCGTGCCGGGTGCGGGCACAACGAAAACGGACGCGAGGGTAGGACGTTCTGATGGCCATCGAAGTCAATTCTCCGCCGCGGATCGGCTACGAGCCCGTCCGCCGCCGGCCCGTCCGGGAGCGGAGCGGCGACGACCTTGACTGGTTCGGCCTGCTCCGGACGCTCTGGCGGCGGAAGCTGTTCCTGGCCGGCTTCGTCGCGCTCGCCCTCGCGGTCACCGCGGCCTGGGTGGGCCGCATGCCGCCGCAGTTCGAGTCCGACGCCATGGTCATGTTCAACGACCGGGAGCGCGTACTGGTCGACATCCCGGAAGTGGTCACCGGCCTGCCGCCGCAGGAGGAGCGGATGCAGGCCCAGCTCCTGCTGCTCCAGTCGCGCAACATGGCCGAGCGGCTGATGGAGCGGCTGAAGCTGCACCTGCTGCCCGAGTTCAATCCGGCGCTCAGGCCACAGACCGGCGGCCTCGCCCAGGCGCTCGACCCGGTCAAGTGGCTCCCGACCGCGCTGCTCGACCGGCTGCCGCGGGCGTGGGCCGACACCCTGATGACCGCGACCTCGCCGATCGAGATGACCGATCAGCAGCAGGCCGCCCTGCTGCGCACCGAGATCGTCGACAACGTGCTGAAGAACATCCACGCCGAGCCGGCGAACGGCACGACGGTGATGCGGCTGCACTTCATCTCGACCGACCCGGAGCTCGCCCAGCTCGGGGCCAACGAGCTCGCCAAGCTCTATCTCGAGGAGCAGCTCGAGACCAAGCAGTCCGCCTCCACCCAGGCGAGCGAGTTTCTCGAGGAGGAGGTCCAGCGCCTGCGCGCCAGCGTCGCCGAGGCCGAGCAGCGCATCCAGGACTACCGCCGGAGCACCGGGCTGATCGAAGGGCCGGAGCCGATCGACGCGCAGCAGCTCTCGCAGCTCAACACCCAGCTGGTCCTGGCGCAGAGCGAGCGGGCCCAGGCCGAGGCGCGCCTCCGGCAGGTCGAGGGGCTGGTCAACCGCGACCTCGAGGCGGCGGCGCAGATGCTGGATTCGGCGCTGCTGGCGACGCTTCGCGCCCGCGAGGCCGAGCTGACCCGCGAGCTCGCCGAGCTGTCGCAGGAGTTCGGCCAGCGCCACCCGCGCATGGTTTCGGCGCAGGCCGAGCTGGCCAGCCTGGAGTCCCGCATGCAGTCCGAGATCCGCCAGATCACGGGCCGGCTGCGGGACGAGGCCCAGGTGCTCCGATCCCGCGAGGCGGCGCTCCAGAGCAACATCGAGCGCCTGCAGGGCCAGCTCGCGACGCGCGGCGAGTCGGAGATCGAGCTCGAGGCGCTGCAGCGCGAGCTGAACAGCGACCGGGAGCTGCTCGAGACCTATCTCGGCCGCCTCAAGGAGATCGAATCGCAGCAGAAGGCGCAGCAGCCGGACGCGCGCATCATCGCGACGGCGGTGGTGCCCGAGGAGCCGACCTACCCGAACCGGCTGCTGATCTTCGGGCTCGCCTTCTTCGGCGCGACGCTGCTCGGCTCCATGGCGGTGTTCGGGCTCGAGAGCCTCGACCACACCTACCGGAGCTCGGAGCAGATCGAGGACCAGCTCGGCCTCGCGACCCTCGGGCTCGTGCCGCTGATCACCAATCTCGACCGGCGGTACGGCCGGCCCGAGGATTACGTCCTCGACAATCCGAACTCGCCGTTCGGGGAGGCGATGCGCAGCCTCAGGACCGCGATTCTCTTGACCAGCGCCGGGGCGCCGCCGAACACGCTGCTGATGACCTCGTCGGTGCCGGGCGAGGGCAAGACCTCGATCGCGATGTGCCTCGCCCGGATCAACGCGCGCGCCGGGCGGAAGACCCTCCTGATCGACTGCGACCTCCGCCGCCCGCGGCTGCACGAGCTGACCGGGATCTCCAACCAGTCGGGCCTCAGCGATCTCCTGCTCCGGCAGCGGGAGCTCGACGACGTGCTGCTCGCCGACGACCGCTCGGGCGCGGCGTTCATCACCGCCGGCCCGTCGGTGCCGGACCCTGCGGCGCTGCTCGCCTCCGACCGGATGCGCCGGCTGCTCAAGGACGCGAGCGCAAGCTACGATCTGGTGATCCTCGACAGCCCGCCGGTGCTGAGCGTGTCCGACGCCCGGGTGCTCTCGCAGCTGGTCGACAAGACCGTCTTCCTGGTGCACTGGGGGAGCACCCGCCGGCACGACGTCATGATGGGCGTGAAGCAGCTGATCGAAGCCGGCGCCGACATGGCGGGCATCGTGCTGAGCCAGGTCAACGTCAAGAAGCACGCGGGCTACGGCTACCGCGACTCCGGCTACTACTACGACGACAAGTACACCAAGTATTACCACCAGGGCTGAGAGCCGAAGAACGTCGCCCCGGCAGGGCGGCATGGCCGGCCGCCGGGACCGGGAACGAGCGCCATGGACCTCCGGATGGACCTCGGCATGGACCTCAAGGAGCACATCCGCTCGATCCCCGACTTCCCGAAGCCCGGAATCCTGTTCTACGACATCGCGACCCTGCTCCGCGAGCCCGTCGCGTTCGAGGCGGCGGTGGCGCGCCTCGCCGCGCTGACCGAGCGCCACCGCCCGGAACGGCTCATGGCGATCGAGAGCCGCGGCTTCATCTTCGGCGCGGCGCTCGCCCGTCACCTCGGGATCGGCCTCGGCATGATCAGGAAGCAGGGCAAGCTCCCGGGCTCGGTGATCGGCCACGCCTACGACCTCGAGTACGGCGAGGACACGATTGAGGTCTCGGCCGACCTGATCGCGCCGGGGCTCCGTGTGGTGGTGGTCGACGACCTGATCGCGACCGGCGGCACCGCGGCCGCCTCCATCGAGCTGCTGCGCAAGGTCGGCGCGGAGGTCGCGGCGGCGGTCTTCCTGATCGAGCTCGAAGGCCTGGACGGCCGCTCGCGGCTCGACGTCCCGGTCGAGCGCGTCCTGACCTACGCGGGCTGAGGGAGGCCCCCGCCCGGAGCCGGATCCGGAGGGTGGGCGGGGTCGCGGTCGGTCGGGTTCCGAAACGCGTGTGTTGCTGCTATGACACGCCCATCGGGAACGTTCGCGTGACGCCGGACCCGATGGAAAAGGCTCGGCTGGCACCCTGATGAAGTGGCTGCGCTTCCTGCTGCGCGGGTTCGCGATCGGCGCCGTCGTCGGCGCCCTCGGTGTCGTGCTGGTCCTGTCGCCGGTCGGGCTCGATTTCGAGAAGAACCTCGGCCTCCGGTGGATGTTCAAGATCCGCGGCCCGGTCGAGCCGCCGCCCGACGTCGTCATCGTCGCGATCGACGGCCTGACCGGCCGGGCGCTGGATCTGCCGCGCCTGCCCCGCGACTGGCCGCGGACGATCCACGCCGAGGCGATCAGGCGGATCGTCGAGGCCGGCGCGACCGCCGTGGTCATCGACCTCGACTTCAGCCGGACCAAGTCGGCGTACGAGGACGCCGCGCTCGCCAAGGCGATCAGCGCCGCCGACCGGGTCGTCCTCTACGAGCCGCTGGTCGGCCAGCGCCAGCGCATCGCCGACGCCGAGGGCGCCACGGTCGGGTGGACCTGGGTCGAGGAGCGGCGCGCGCCGACGGCGCAGCTGGCCTCGGCCGCCAAGGCGATGAGCGCGTTCCCGCTGCCCAAGCTCGGCAACGCCGCATTCGAGTTCTGGGCGTTCAAGGAAAGCGGTGGCGACGCTCCGACCACGGCGGCGATCGCGCTGCAGCTGCACGCCCACGCCGCCTTCGACCAATGGCAGCAGGTGCTCGCGGAGGCCGGCGCCCACGACGTCGCCTTCCTGCCCGATCCGGCGCAGATCGAGCGCGACCCGAAGCGGGTGCTGGAGGTCATGAAGAGCTGGCGGAGCGCCGTGGACGGCCGGCCCGATCTCCGCCGGCGGCTCGAGGCCCTGACCGGCAGCCGGCGCCTCGGGTCGCTCGAGGAGCACAGCCTGGTCTCGGCCCTGGTCGACATGTACGGCGGCCCCGACTCGTACTTCCTGAACTTCTACGGCCCGCCGGGCACCATTCCGACCGTCCCCTACGCCGCCTTCGCGGGGTCGAACGGGACCGATCCCGGGGCGTACGACCTCGAGGGCAAGGTCGTCTTCCTCGGCTACAGCGATCTGCACGACCCGGAGCAGCCGGACGCCTTCTACACCGTCTTCCGGAGCGACGCCGGGGTGGATCTCAGCGGCGTCGAGATCATGGCGACGGGCTTTGCGAACCTGTTGACCGGTGACGGCATCCGTCTCTTGTCCGCGCAGGTCACCGCGCTGGTCGTGCTCGCCTTCGGGCTGCTCGTCGGCCTGGTCGCGGCGCTGCTCCCGGCGACCGTCGCCGTCCCGGTGGTCCTCGGGCTGGCGGGGGCCTACGCGGTGGTCGCGCAGATCGCCTTCGGCGACGTCAACCTCTGGCTGCCGCTCGCGACCCCGGTCGTGGTGCAGGTCCCGTTCGCCCTGATGGCCGGGCTGATGACCCAGTACCTGATGGGGCGTCATCGCGAGCGCCGGCTCGGCGACGCGATCAGCCTGTACGTGCCCGAGAACGTCCGCCGTGGCCTGACCGAGGGCACCGTCGATCACGAGTCCGTGAACAAGGTCGTCTACGGCACCTGCCTCGCCAACGACATGGCCGGCTTCACCGCGATCTCGGAGAGCAAGGGCCCGAAAGAGCTCGCCCGGTTCATGAACGCCTACTTCGACGCCCTCGCTCAGGTGCTGAAGCGGCACGACGTCGACGTGACCGAGTTCCACGCCGACACCATCATGTGCGCCTGGACCGCGGACGAGCCGACCGCGCGGGTCCGGAAGAAGGCGGCCTATGCCGCGGTCGACGTGGTCGAGGAGATCGTGGCGTTCGGCCACCGCGAGGGCCTCGAGGGGCTGCGGCCGCGGATCGGGCTCCAGGACGGCCATTTCTACCTCGGGCACACCGGCGGCGGCGGCCGGATGGCCTACAGCATCCTCGGCGATCCCGCGAACACCGCGGCCCGTCTCGAAGGGCTCAACAAGCACCTCGGCACGACCGTCCTCGCCGCGCGCGGCGTGGTCCAGGGGCTGGACGACCTCCTGGTCCGTCCGGTCGGCGCGTTCGTGTTCGTCGGCAAGGGCGATCCGATCCCGGTGGTCGAGCTGCTGGCACGGCGGAACGCCGCGTCGCCGGAGCAGGTCGACCTGTGCGATCGCTTCGTGGAGGCCCTGGAGCTGCTCGACCGGCGCGCCTTCGGCGAGGCGGTCCGCGCCTTCGAGCAGCTGCTCGAGGATCATCCGGGGGACGGCCCGTCCCGCTACCATCTTGGCCGCGCCCGTCGGCTCGAGCAGGCCGAGCCGGCCGAGGACAGTCCCCTCGTCGTGAGGATGGACTCCAAATGATCTTCATCTTAATGTCCCGGCAGATTTGCTCGGGGGGGCAGGAGCATTTAAGATGGAAAAGTTGGCAGGGCTCGCTCCTCTTGCGGTTGCTTCGCTGCTGATCACGACCACCGGGCACGCACAGTCGCCCGACCCATGCGAGCCGATCGCGGGCGAGATGGTCTCGCTCGAGGGCGAGGTCGAGGTGCAGCGCTCGGACGCCGCCAGCTGGCGGGCGGCGGCGCTCGGCCAGACGCTGTGCGAGGGCGACAGCGTCCGCGCCGGCGCGCTCAGCCGCGCCGCGATCGCGCTCGTCAACGAGGCGGTGCTCCGGGTCGACGAGAACACCACGCTGCGTCTGATCGATATCGTGCCGGAGGAAGAAGGCACCTCGCTGCTCCAGCTGGTCGCCGGGATCTTCCAGTCGTTCAGCCGCTCGCCGCGCAGGCTGGCGATCGACACGCCGTACGTGAACGCGACCATCGAGGGCACCGAGTTCGTGCTCGAGGTGGCCGAGAACCGGAGCTCGGTGACCGTGCTCGAGGGCGTGGTCGCGCTCGCGAACGACCTGGGCGAGGCGCGCGTCGCGAGCGGCGAGGCGGCGGTCGCCGAGGCCGGCCAGGCGCCGCGCCAGGTGATCGTGGTGACGCCGCGCGACGCGGTGCAGTGGTCGCTCTACTACCCGCCGATCCTCGCGGTCGAGGCCGCGCCCGGCGCCGACGCCGCGCTGGCCCGCGCCCTGGAGCTGGCGCGCGCCGGCCGGAACGTCGAGGCGCTCGCAGCGCTCGACGAGGTGCCGGAGGCGCGGCGGGACGCCGACTACCACGTCTCCAGGGCTGCCCTGCTGCTCTCGGTCGGCCGGGTCGAGCCGGCGGAGGCGGCGATCGACCGCGCGCTCGAGCAGGATCCCGAGGCCGGCACCGCGCATGCGCTCCGCTCGATCATCCAGGTCACGCGCAACCAGGAGCAGGAGGCGCTGGCCTCGGCGCGGCGCGGGGTCGAGGCCGACCCGGAGGCGAGCGCGCCCAAGGTCGCGCTCTCCTACGCGCTGCAGGCGACGTTCGATCTCGAGGCCGCGCGCGACGTCCTGCTCGAGGCGATCCGGCAGGATCCCGACAACCCGCTGCTCTGGGCGCGGCTCGCCGAGCTGCACCTCTCGCTCGGCGACCGGCGCGATGCCCGCGAGGCGGCCGAGCGCGCGGTCGAGCTGGCCTCCGCTCCGGCGACCAGGAGCACCACGGCGCGTCCGCTGGCCGTGATCGTGATGCCGGCCGCGTTCCCCGCTCCACCCGCCTCCGCGCCGCGCGAGCGAACGCCGGCGGCCGCCCCTGATCTGGCCCAGGCGGCGCCGGTCGCGCCGGCACCCGCTCCCCGCGGCACCCGCTCGCCGGAGCTGGAGCGGGCGCTGGTGGTCCTCGGCTTCGCCGAGCTCGCCGAGTTCGACACCGCCGCTGCGCGCGGGAACTTCGCCCGCGCGATCGAGCTCGACCCCGCCGACCCGCTGCCCCACTTCGGCCTCGGCCTCGCCCAGATCCGGGAGGGCGACCTCGAGGACGGGCGCCAGAACATCGAGGTCGCGGTCGCGCTCGACGCCAACAGTTCGGTGCTCCGCTCGTACCTCGGCAAGGCGTACTTCGAGGAGAAGCGGGACGAGCTCGCGGGGCAGCAGTACGAGATCGCGAAAGAGCTCGACCCCCGGGACCCGACCCCCTACCTCTACGACGCGATCCGCAAGCAGACCGAGGGCCGCCCGGTCGAGGCGCTCCAGGACCTCGAGCGCTCGATCGAGCTCAACGACAACCGCGCGGTCTACCGCTCCCGCCTGCAGCTCGACGAGGACCGGGCGGCGCGCGGCACCAGCCTCGCCCGGATCTACGACGACCTCGGCTTCCAGGAGCTCGGCCTCAAGGAAGCCTCGAAGTCGATCAC
>DASUSF010000309.1:0-4889 GCA_036375275.1 Geminicoccaceae bacterium
GTACCGGGTCCACGACCGGCCCGACCCGATCAAGCTCGAGGCGCTGTCCGATCTTCTCGAGCGCTTCGGATTGCCGGGGCGGCGCGGTACCCTCGGCAAGCCCAAGGACCTCGCGCGGCTGCTCGATTTGGTCCGCGACCACCAGCTGGCGCCGCAGATCTCGACCCTGATCCTGCGCGCCCAGAGCCAGGCCCAGTACGCCCCGCGCAACATTGGGCACTTCGGGCTCAACCTCGGCCGCTACGCCCACTTCACCTCGCCCATCCGGCGCTACGCCGATCTGCTGGTCCACCGCTCGCTGATCACCGGCCTGCGCCTCGCCGGTGGCGGTGGTCTTCGCGACGGCGCCGGGGACGACTGGGTCGAGCTCGGCGGCCAGCTGTCGCGCGCGGAGCGGAAGGCGATGGAGGCGGAGCGTGGCGCGCTCGCGCGGTTCGTCGCGCTGTTCATGGAAAGCCGGGTCGGCGCCCGCTTCGAGGGCACCATCACCGGGGTCCAGCGCTTCGGGCTGTTCGTGCAGATCGACGAGCTGCAGGTCGACGGGCTGGTGCCGGTCTCGTCGCTGGGCCGGGAGTTCTTCGTCCACGACCTCCGCCACCATGCGCTGGTCGGCGAGGCGAGCGGCACCGCCTACGTGCTCGGCGACCGGGTGACGGTCGAGCTCGCGGACGCCGACCCCCTGACCGGCCAGCTCGGCTTCCGGCTGCTCGGCCACGAGCCGGGACCGGCCGCGGCGCTCGCCAGGAAGGCGGCCCGGCGGCGGCCGGCGCGGACGCTCCGGCGGCGCCGCTGAGCCCGGGATCGGCCCCGCCCGCTCCGGGGCGCCGCCTCCGCCTGCCGCCGAACTGGCCGGCCCTGGCCGGCTTCATGGTCACCTCGACGGTGATCGGCAGCACCCTCTCCTTCAGCTATCCGCTGCTCAGCCTGGTCCTCGAGCGCGAGGGGGTCGGCACCGGGCTGATCGGGCTGAACGCCGCGCTCTCCGGCCTCGCGGTGTTCGTCCTCGCGCCCTGGCTGCCGCGCCTGATCAACCGGCTCGGCCCGGTGCGCAGCATCTGCCTCGGCCAGGCCACGTGCATCGTCTGCTTCCTCGGCTTCCCGGTTCAGGTCGACCTGCTCGCCTGGTCGGGGCTCCGCTTCCTGCTCGGCGGTGGCGTGGCGGTCGCCTGGATCGCGTGCGAGGCCGCCGTCAACGCGCTGGCGGAGGAGTCGGCGCGCGCCCGGATCATGGGCGTCTACGCGACCCTCTTCTGCATCGGCTACGCGCTCGGCCCGCTCCTGATCGGGCTGACCGGCAGCGAGGGGCTGGCGCCGTTCCTGCTCGCGGCGGGGCTGATCCTGGTCAGCGTGCTGCCGCTCGGGCTCGCCCGCGGCGCCGGGGAGATCATGGCCGAGCCCGGCACCTCCGACCTGCCGCGGGTGCTGCGTCTCGCGCCCTTCGCCCTCGGTGCGATCCTGGTCTTCGGCCTGGTCGAGACCACGTTGTTCACCCTGATGCCGGTCTACGGCCTCGAGGCCGGCTACGACGAAGCCGACGCCGGGCTGCTGCTCAGCGTGCTGATCGCGGGCAACGTGGTCTTCCAGGTGCCGATCGGCTGGCTCGCGGACCGGCTGTCGCGCCGGGGCACCCTGCTCGGCTGCGCCGCCGCCGGGCTGGTCTCGCTCCTGCTCTGGCCCTGGGTGATGCGCGATCTCGGGCTTGCGCTGCCCTGCCTCGTGATCGGTGGCGGCGCGCTCGGCGGCCTCTACACCCTCAGCCTGACCCTCCTCGGCGAGCGCTTCCGGGGCGGCGACCTCGCGGTCGCCAACACCGCCTTCGTCCTGACCTACCAGACCGGCGCCATGGTCGGGCCCGCGCTGGTCGGCCTGCTGATGGCGTGGGCCGGCGGGGAGGCCCTGCCGCTCGCGCTCGCGGGCACGCTCGCCCTGTTCCTCGTCCTCGGCGCCCGCACCGTCCGGCGCGATCCTTGACAGGTGGCCGCAGCTTCCTATCTTCGGCCCGGCATCGACGAAGGAAAGCGCGCCATGGCCAAGCCCAACACGGTCCTGATCAAGCTCGTGAGCACCGCGGGCACCGGGACCTTCTACACGACCAAGAAGAACGCGCGGAAGACGACCGAAAAGCTGTCGCTCAAGAAGTTCGATCCGAAGATCCGCAAGCACGTCGAGTTCAAGGAAGCCAAGATCAAGTGAACCACGGCCGCGCATCCTGCGCGGTGACGACGGCTGAGGATGGCGGCGCCCGCTGAGGCGCTGCCTCATTGTCACGACCCGGGAGCCGGCAGATCGAACCGGGACCCGATGACCCAGGGGCCGCCTCGGGCGGCTCTTGTGATTCCTAATCTTGCGGTCGAACCTGTTAACCGATAATTAAATCTTAAGGTGAAAATTCGCGTCCCGGATCGAGGGGTTGCACCGGCGCGCGGGATCGGGCGCCCGCGGCTCCAAGGGGAGGTCGGCTGCATGATCGTCGCGCATCGTCGTCACGGCTCGAGGGTGCTGATCGGGATCGCCTTCGGCATCATGGCCGCGGCTTTCGCCGGTCCTGTTCATGCCGAGCTTCTTCGCCCGACGCCCCTGATCCTGAAGGACGGGCGGATCGCCAGCGTGTCGGTGCACGTCCTGCCGTTCGCGGCCGGGGCGGCGGCGATCGACGATGCCGCGGCCGGCGCGCTCGTCGATCTGACCCGGCAGATGGCGACCGACTGCTTTCTGACCGCGCAGGTGATCGGCCACGTCGGGACCGAGGAGGCGGGATCCGGCGACACGCTGGCGGCGCATCGCTTGGCGCGCTCCCGGGCCGACGCGGTGCAGGCGACGCTGATCGACGGCGGACTGCCGGCCAAGTCGATCGCGAGCGTCTGGGACTGGCAGTTCATGATCCTGGAGCCGCGCGCCACGCTCTGGGTGTTCCAGCTGACCCAGGGCGAGGACTGCGAGGGCGAGCCGCTCGCGGGCGCGGCCGCGCTGGTCGCGTCGAGGTCGTCCGGCAGCGCGGCACCGGCGGCGGCACCTGGTCCGGCCGAGGCGCCCGCCGGCGGGATCGCGGCCAAGGCCGCGGCAACGGCCAGGCAGGCGGCGGCGCCGCGCGCCGCGTCCGACCCGGCGGCGGCCGCGGCCCCGGTCGCTCGGGCGCTCCCGGCGGTGGCACCGAGCGGCCGCGCGGCGGCCGCGGCCCCGGCAGGGCGGACCACCCGTGAGGCGCCATCGGCCGCCGCCGCGCGGACCGCGCCGAGCCAGAAGGTGGTGCGGGCGGCGCCAGCGGAGAACCCGTCCGGCGCCGCCACGGTCTCGATCGTCTTCGCGACCAACAGCAGCTACTTTCCTGCCGGCACGCCAGCCCAGCTCGAGGCCCTGGTCCGCGATCTCGAGCCAGGCGGCCGCTACCGGGTCGAGCTGGTCGCGAGCGTCAGCGACGCCTCGACCGTCGTCGGTGCGGAAAGCGCGGAGGAAGCGGCCCGCTACAACCAGTGGCTCGCCGACCGGCGGCTCGACCGGGTGCGCGGCTGGCTCGAGGCCAACGTCAAGGACCGGACGCTGATCATCGAGCCGAAGTACGAGGCGAACGACGATTCGCGCCGCGTCCTGGTACGGCTCGCCCCCTCCAAGACCGGCTGACCAGGACCCGTCCGGCAGGAGCGTGCGGCCGGGCGGTCGCGGCGAGCCGGTGGGGGACGAGCCCGAAGCGGAGTCGCCCGCTCTCCGGCGGCGGCGCGCCCCCCATCGCGCTTGGCGGGCGCTCCGCTTTGACGCTATGGTCGGGCATCATGAGCTTCGCCCTCGGCATCGACCTCGGCGGCACCAAGATCGAGATCATCGCGCTCGATGCCGAGGGGCATGAGCTGCTGCGCCGCAGGCGGCCGACCCCTCGCGACGACTACCGGGCGACGCTGGAGGCGATCAGGGACCTGGTCGAGGGGGCCGAGGCCGAGCTCGGCGGACGCGGCAGCCTCGGCTTCGGAACCCCGGGCGCGATCTCGCCGGCGACCGGGCTGCTCAAGAACGCCAACTCGGTCTGGTTGAACGGCCAGCCCCTCGATAAGGACCTCGGGCGCTTGCTCGAGCGCCGGATCGCGCTCGCCAACGATGCCGACTGCCTGGCGCTGTCGGAAGCGACCGACGGCTCGGCCGCCGGGGCCGCGACCGTGTTCGGGGTGATCATCGGCACCGGCGTCGGCGGCGGGATCGTCGTGCACGGCCGCCCGGTCGCCGGACCCAACGCGATCGCCGGCGAATGGGGGCACAATCCGCTGCCCTGGCCGACGCCGGAGGAGACGCCCGGCCCGGACTGCTACTGCGGGCTCAAGGGCTGCATCGAGACCTGGCTGTCGGGGCCCAGCCTGGCGCGCGACTTCCAGCGCTGCACCGGGCGGGGCCTGGATTCACGGGCGATCGTCGAGGCCGCGAAGCAGGGCGACCAGGACGCCGAGGCGGCCCTGCTCCGCTACGAGGACCGGCTCGCCCGTGGCCTCGCGACCGTGATCAACCTGCTCGACCCCGAGGCGATCGTCCTCGGCGGCGGCCTCTCGCGGCTCGAGCGCCTGTACCGGAACGTGCCGGAGCGGCTCGATCGCTACGCCTTCACCGACGTCGTCCGCACCCGCCTGCTGCCGCCGGCCTACGGCGACTCCTCGGGGGTGCGCGGCGCGGCGTGGCTGGGCCGGACCCTCGCCGGCTGATCGCGGCGGCCAGAGCGATACTCGGATCCACCGCGGACGTCCGGACACGCCGCGCCGATCGACAAGAACTGCTCCATCTCAGCGCGTGGAGCAGGGTGATCGGGACGAGCATCGGCAGAGGGATCGCGTCCGAGCGGATGCTGCTCCAGGGCGGCCGGCGGCACGCCGCCGGCCCGGCCCGTGCGCCGCACGGGGCGCGGCTTCAGCAGT